>NZ_JAFCTN010000004.1:0-17611 GCF_049896045.1 Pseudomonas sp. PWP3-1b2 | reverse complement strand
GCGAAGGCAGTGTGTCAGTTGATGGATTTATTGGCTGACCCACCGCATTCGCGAGCAAGCCCGCTCCCACAAGTGGATCCCCATTTTGTCTGGGAGACCGCAATCTGCTCTAAAAAAACAGCGCTTCTGATCCAACCACTCTTTGGGGCTCCTTTCCAAAGTGACCCGCTGTAAGAGCGAAACCCATATCAGCCATCACCCAAATACCGGCTATACACCCCATCAACCCGCCGCAGTAGAAGGCTCCAACTGCCGCTGAGCCAACCAAATCTCATCCTGCAACCACCGCCCAAACACCTGCAACTGCGGAAAATCCGTCTGCTCCGGCCGGGTCACCAGCCAGTAGGACTGATGCCCCTCCACATGCACATTCAACACCTGCGTCAACTGCCCACTGGCCATCTCAGCCGCGACCATATGCCAATCCGCAATGGTAATCCCCAACCCATCGGTCGCCGCCCGAATCGCCAAATCCAACAGGTCGAACTCATACCCCCCCTGCGTATCCACCCCGTGAATTCGCGCTGCATCCAGCCAATGCTTCCACGTCAAATAACGCTGGTCCTCGCTGGCCAGCACATGCAGCAAGGTCATGCGATTCAGGTCCACCCCATCACTGCACTCACGGGCATACAACGACGGTGCACACACCGCAATATGCCGTTCCTGAATCAGCAGCGAACTGTCCAGCCCATCCCACTCCCCATTCCCGAACCGAATCGCGCAATCCAGCGTACCGGTCTGCGCCAGGCTGTCCTGCAAACACGTAGTGATGCTCAACTCCAATTCAGGATGAGCCTCGCGCAAGCGCCCAAGGCGCGGCATCAGCCAGCGGCTGGTGAACGTTGGCGGTGCGTTGATGTGCAACCGGTTGGAGTGGGTCTTCTGCTGGATGCTGCGCACCGTCAGTTCAATCTTGTCGAACGACTGATGCAACGCCCGCAACAACACGCGCCCGGCGCTGGTGAGTTCGAGGTGGTGGTGGCGCCGCTCCAGCAGGTTTTCACCGAGTTGCTCTTCCAACTGCCGTACCTGGCGACTGACCGCACTTTGGGTCACGTTCAACAGCTCCGCAGCCCGGGTAAAGCTGCCAGTGCTGCCGGCGACTTCGAAGGCTTTGAGGGCATTGAGACCGGGCATTTTGCGTTTCATGGAGGGCACTCGACAGCAGTTGGCAAGGAAGCGAAGTCCCACGATAAGGCGGGACATTTCGCACACAACATACCTTTTTGTATCGGGCCAGGGGTAGCGTCCTCTTTACGGGGCAAAATGGACGTCACAAAAAGAAAGTGTCGCTTTTTACCCTTTCATGTCGCTGACGAATAAATAGCACGCGTATTACGCATGCACACTAAGACAATTAAGCATTGGTCGGTATCGATTCAAAAAAGTTAGCCTCCACGCCAACTAACCGTCATAACCCAACCGGAACTTCGCCATGTCGAACACAGCAGTTTCATCACGGCGAAGTATTGGCCTGTTGGCACTTGTATTTACCGCCTGCAACGCCACCACCCACGGTTTCAGTATTTTTTTGTATTCAGCGTTATTGCCGCAAATTCGCCAGGTGTTTGAGCTGAGTTATAGCCAGGCCGCGCTGATTGCAGCGTTGTTGCAGCTGTTCTACATGGGCGCTTCAATTGCCAGCGGCATCGCGGCGGCGTGGGTCAGCCCGCGCACGATGGTGCGTTTGACCATGGTCCTGAGCCCCGTGCTGCTGGGCTTGGCTGTCGCAACGCCATGGGCACTGCCATTTGCGCTGTGCCTGGCACTGGTGTCGGCCTGTGCGGTGTCGAACTGGAATGCAATTGCCGCTTTGGCACGGGAAGTCATCCCGGCCACCCACCGTAGCCGGGTGTTGGGGCTGGCGTCTTCCGGGGCGGCCTTTGCGATTTGCTTGAATGGGTTGCTGATTGCGCTGTTGCAGGGTTTGTCGTTGCGTCAGTTCTGGCTAATCTGCGCAGGGCTGACGTTATTGGTCACGGTTTTGACCCTGTGGGCGCTTGCCCCGAAAACAGAGCAGGCGCCCCGCGCCTCCCAGCCACCTGCGATCAATCAGGTCGTGAGGCAGTGGCTGCGCCTGTGCGTGGAGCAACCCGTGGCGCTGCAGATCGTGCTGCTCAGCGGTTTTATCGGCGCAATCAGTGGGCCGTTTCTGAATTTTCTGTCGGCCTTTGTCAGCGATCGCCTGCACGCCAGCGCGACGGTAACCGGCTCGATGTGGACGCTGATCGGCATCGGCGGCGTCATCGGCGGGCTGCTGTTGGGCACGCTGGCGGATCGCTGGGGGGCGCTGCGGGTCATGGCGTTAAGCATTGGCGCGTTCGGTCTCGCCATGCTGGGCCTGCTCGCGCATCCCAGCCTGTTGCTGAGTTGGTGGGCTGCCGGCCTGTTCGCGCTGTTCTATTTTCCGTCATGGGGCTTGATGGCGGCTTATCTCAGCGCGCGCCTGAACCCGGTGCAAAGCCTGCAAGTGGTGAGCTTGAGCATGGTCAGTTATGGCTTGGCCAGCGCCACCGCCAATGGCCTGTGCGGCTGGCTGCTGCAAGTGAGCGGCGAGTTTGCCGTGGTGCACGCCTGGATCGCCCTGTGGGTGTTCGCCTGCCTGTTATTGCTCAAGCGCATGGCTCAGCGGGCGACTGACGCGGCGCTGCCGGTCCAGGTACTCTGAGCGCCCCAATTGACGCTGCAAAATCTCCACCAACGCCTCGACCTCGGGCACCAGGCAACCCGCCGAACGCCAGAACATCAGGCGTGCCGGGGCGATCGGTGGAAAGCCCTGGCGCTCGTCCAGAACCTGCCAACCCGCCGGCACCAACCGCCGCGCCATAACGCCCACCGACAAGCCTTGCTCAATGGCAATTGCGATACCGCGCGGGCTCTGGCTGGTGTAGACCACCTGCCACGAACGCCCGGCCCGGGCCAGCGCCTGCACGGCATTTGCGCGAAATGCACAGCCCTCGGCGTACACCGCCAACGGTACCGATTGGCGCCCGACACAGCTCCAGCTCGGCGCTGCGACCCAGACTAAAGGCTCATCGCAGAGAAACTCCCCAGCCTGCAAACCGGCGTGCTCGACCCCCAACACCAAATCCAGCTCGCCACGGTTCAAACGGCCTACAAGCGCTGTAGACATTTCGCAGCAAATGTCGGGGCGAACCTGCGCGAATTGCGCCTGAAAATCCTTGAGCATGCCGCCCAGCAGGTACTCGGCGTAGTCCTCGGGCATGCCCAAATGGATGCACACCTGTTCATTGGGTAATCGCGCGGCGCTGACGGCCTCAAGGTGCAATTTGAGGATCTGGCGAGCGTAGATCAGAAAGGTTTCCCCGCTGGCGGTCAGGCCCACGGAACGGCTGGTACGGTGAATCAATGGCGTGCCGACGATCTCTTCCAGGCGCTGCAAGCTCTGGCTGACCGTGGATTGAGTTTTATGCAAACGCTCGGCCGCCGCCGAAAAACCCTGGCACTCAATAATTGCCACAAACACTTTAAGTAAACCGCCATCCAGTTCGCCTGACATAACTATCGCCCCTGCCGATGGATTCGATCACAACGTGTAATTTCCACTTCACAGCGCTTTAAGCAACTATCGACTCAACACAACAACCGACTTCAGGAGCCGTGTATGAGCCTTAAACTTGCCGATGCCGAAACCGGCGATATCAGCGACATTATTAATACCGAGCTGTACCCCATACATGATTCGGGCCATGTTCAATTACAGGCACTGATCGAACATGCCCGCGCCGAACTCGCTGAAGACGGTTGCTGCCTGCTGAAGAACTTTTTGCGCCCCGCAGCGCTTGAGCAGGCGCGCCTTGAAGGCCAGGCGCTGTCGGGCAAAACGTTTTTCTCGGTGCGCAAGGTCAACGCCTATTTCACCGAGGACGACACCAGCCTGCCCCAGGATGATCCGCGCCGCACATTCATGGAGCGCACCAGCGGCTTTGTGACCCGCGACATGATCGCCCCCGACGCAATCATCCACCGCCTGTACGTGTCGCCGATGATGAAACGCTTTATCGGCGCCTGCCTTGATGAACCGGAGATTTTCGAATACGCCGACCCCTTCGCCGGGCTGGTGATCAACGTGATGCCCGAAGGTACCGAGCAGCCCTGGCACTTCGACACCAACGAATTCATCGTCAGCATGATGACCCAGAAGCCCGAGGCCGGGGGCCTGTTCGAGTACGCGCCGATGATCCGCTCACGCAGCCAGGAAAACCTCGGCGCCGTCGGCAAAGTAGTGCGCGGAGAAGACCACTCGCGGGTGCAGGAACTGGAGCTCAACCCCGGCGACCTGCAGATCTTCAAAGGCCGTTTCTCGGTGCACCGCGTCACTCGCGTAGAGGGCGCCACCGAGCGCAACACAGCGATCTTCGCCTACTCGGAAAAGCCCGGAATCATTGGCCGCGCCCAGCGTACCAAGCAGCTTTACGGACGCCTGTCCGAAGCCCACCTGCAAGCCGAACGCAACCTGGTGCGCAGCGACCAGTTGCTCGACTGATTCGCCCCCTGAAAACTTGAAAACCGCCTTTGCCCTGTGAGGAATGCCCCATGAGTCTGTCCGGCCCAAACCGCAACCCCGCCGACTGTGAACCTACCCATGACGAGATCCAGCAAATCCAGCTGGACCGCCTGCAACGGGTGCGCAACGAACTGAAAAAACGCGACTACGCCGCCTGCGTGCTGTTCGACCCCACCCACATGCGCTACGCCACCGGCTCGCGCAACATGCAGGTGTACTCGGCGCGCAACCCGGCGCGGTATGCCTTTATCCCGGCGGAAGGCCCGGTGGTGATCTTCGAGTTCGGCGGTTGCCTGCACCTGGCCGAAACCCTCAATACCGTGGACGAAGTGCGCCCGGCCAAGGCGATTTCCTATTACTTCTGTGAAAGCTTCCTCGGCAACGTGACCGCCGACTGGGCCGCTGAAATCGATGAACTGGTGCGCAAGTGCGGCGGCGGCAAACGCATCGCCATCGAGAGCGCCACCTCGGCGGCCGCCTTCGAATTGCAACGCCTCGGCTATCAGGTGTTCGACGCCCAGGAACCGCTGGAGCGCGCACGCTGCATCAAGGTGCCCAACGAGCTGAAAATGATCCGCGCCAGCCTGCGTGCCACGGAGGCCGGGGTGCGTTTGATGGAAAGCAAACTCACGCCCGGCATTACCGAGAACCAGCTGTGGTCGCACCTGCACCAGCACGTGATCGCCACCGACGGTGACTATGTGGAAACCCGCCTGCTGTCCTCCGGCCCGCGCACCAACCCGTGGTTCCAGGAGTGCAGCACGCGCCCCATCGAAGCCGGTGATCTGGTGGCCCTCGACACCGATGTGGTCGGGCGTTTTGGCTACTACGCGGACTTCTCGCGCACCTTTTTGTGTGGCGATCAGGCGGCCACCGCCAAGCAGCAAGAGCTGTACAAACTCGCCTACGAGCAAGTGCAAACCAACGTGGAAATGCTCAAGGCCGGGCGCAGTTTCAAGGAATACGCCGAGATGGCGTGGAAGATTCCCGAGCATTACAAAAACAACCGCTACTTTGCCTTGGTGCACGGGGTTGGCATGACCGGTGAATACCCTTACGTGGTGCACCGCGAAGACATCGACGCGCTGGGCTACGACGGAGTTTTCGAAGCGGGCATGACCATTTGCGTGGAGAGCTACATCGGCCACGACGACGGCGGCGAAGGGGTAAAACTCGAAGAACAGATCTATATCCACGAACACGGCATTGAGTTGCTGTCCGACTACCCGTTCGATGCGCGCCTGTTGCCGCGCTGAACCTGTCTAGCACCACAGGCGGCCCTGGAACGGACAGGTAACATGCATTTATAGAAGGTTACTGAGCAGAATTTGTCGTTTGTCCATCGTTGCGCAAATGACAAAACTGCGGGCATCTCTAATAAAAACAACATGAGAGCTGCCCTATGTCCTATCCCATTGCCCGCCTCCTGACTTCGTTTTGCCTTGTTTTTCTGCCGGTTTCACAGCGGTCCGGGCGGCGCGCGCATCGCGCCAGCCACTGACCCTTGCGGTTCAACAAAAACGCATATTCGCAAGTACCGGAGAGGCTTATGAAAGACGTGACGACCCTGGACGGCAGCCAGCCGCATCCAGCCATCAATGACCTGTGCGCCCAGGTACAACGCGGTGAAATCAACCGCCGTCAATTCCTGCGCACCGCCGCCCTGCTCGGCATCACCGTGGCCAGCGCTTCCAGCTTTATCGGCTCGGCCCTGCTCGGCAATGACGCACAAGCCGCCGACGCCACACCGGCTCGCCAGGGCGGTAGCCTGCGTTTTGCCTGTGCGATCCAGGAAATCCAGGACCCGATGCTGATCACCTGGATCGAAGCCTCAAACCTGCTGCGCAATTCCCTGGAATACCTGACCTGGGTCGACGCCGACAACATCACTCACCCGTACCTGGCCGAAAGCTGGAGCCCGTCCGAAGACCTCACCACCTGGACCTTCAACCTGCGCCAGGACGTGAAATGGAGCAACGGCGACAGCTTCAACGTCGACGACGTGCAGCACAATATCCAGCGCTGGATTGCCGCCGACTCCAAGTCGGTCAACCGCACCGCGTTCCAGGACATCAAGGCTTTCGAAAAAGTCGGCGACTATCAGTTCCGCCTGCAACTCAAGCGGCCGATCCTGGCAATCCCCGAGATGCTCAACGCCTTCACCTGCGCCCTCGTGCACCGCAGCTTCAAGGCCGGGGATGACTGGGCGAAAAACCCGCTGGCCACCGGGCCGTTCAAGCTGGTGTCATTTGCGGTAAACAAGCAAGCGACCTTCGCCAAGCGCGCCGATTATTGGGGCAAACCCGCCCATCTGGATGAGCTGCGCTACATCGACATGGGCACCGACGTGTCCACCCACCTTGCTGCGCTGCAAGCCGGGCAAGTCGACGTGTTGTACCGCGTCACCGTGGCCGAGCTGGACCTGGCCAAGCGCTTGCCGGGCGCGCAGTTGCTGAGCTGCAAATCCGCGCAAACCGTGGTGATGCGCATGGCCTGCGACCAGAAACCCTTTACCGACCTGCGCATTCGCAAGGCAGTGGTGCTCTGTGCCGATAACGCGCAGATGCTCAAGGTCGCCTATCGCGGCATGGGCACCCTCGGCGAAGACCATCACGTGGCGCCGTCTCACCCCGAGTATTTCCCGTTGCCCAAGCGCGAACGCGACGTGGCGGCAGCAAAAAAACTCTTGGTCGAGGCTGGCTTTCCCAACGGCCTGGATATTGACCTGATCGTCGGCAACACCCAGGGCCGCTATGAGCAGGACTGCGCGCAGATCCTGCAACAGAACTGCCTGGAAGCCGGCATTCGCATCAACCTGAAAGTGGTGCCCGCCGCGCAGTACTGGCCGATCTGGGACAAGGCCGCATTCAGCCTGACTTACTGGGCGCATCGCCCGCTCGGCGTGATGTCGCTGGAGCTGGCGTACCGTGGCGGCGGCGCGTGGAATGAAAGCCACTACAGCGACCCGGCGTTCGATGCCGCGCTGGATAAGGCCATGGGCATTATTGACCCCAAGCTGCGCGCCGTAGCGATGCAAAGCGTCGAGCAAATCCTGCAGGACGCCTGCGTGATCGTGCAGCCGTTCTGGGGCGACAAGTTCACCGCCGTGAGCAAAAAGGTCCAGGGCTTTGAGGTGCACCCGTCCGACTTTTACCCCATGGGTAACGTCTGGCTGAGTGCCTGAGTCAGGCCTGCCCGCGTGCGGGCAGGCATCCCGAAACCTGTCGGAGCATGGTCCTGATGGCTCATTTTCTACTGCGCAAACTGCTGATGCTGCTGGCGACTCTGCTGTCGGTGTCGCTGATTGTGTTCCTGGCCCTGGAACTCAATATCGAGGACGTCGCAATCAACGTCCTCGGCCCCTACTCCGCCGCCGACCAGCGCGCCGCCTGGCTGCTGGAACACGGTTACAACCAGCCATTCGTGTGGCGTTACCTGGTGTGGCTCAAGGACTTTGTGATCGGCGACTGGGGCACCTCGGTGTACTTTCGCGAGCCGGTGCTGAAGTTGTTGCTGCCCAACCTGTGGCAAACCCTGACCCTCGCCGGGCTGGCGTTACTGGTGATGGTGCCGGTGGCACTCACCCTGGGCATTCTGGCCGGGGTTCGCCAGGGCTCAGTGGTTGATCGGCTGGTGTCGTTCCTGTCGATCGTCACCACCTCGATTCCAGACTTCGCCAGCGCAGTCTTCGTCTCGGCGATCTTTGTGTTCTGGCTCAACTGGCTACCGGGCGTAAGCAGCATGAGCGACGGTTTCAGCCCGGTGGAACTGGTGCTGCCGCTGATGGTGCTGTGCCTGTTTGGCATCGGTTACCTGGCGCGGATTACCCGTGCATCGATGGTCGAGGTGATGCAGGCACCGTACATCCGCACTGCGCGGCTCAAAGGCGCTTCTACCACGCGGATCGTGCTGCGCCACGCGCTGCGCAATGTGCTGATCGCGCCCGTCACCGTGATCATGCTGTACATCCCTTGGCTGCTGTCGAACGTGATCGTGGTGGAAGTGTTTTTCGCCTACAAGGGCTTCGGTTCGATGCTCTACACCGCGTCGCTGAACCATGACGTCTACCTGATCGAGGCCTGCGCAATGATCAGCGGCGTGGTGGTGGGCATCAGCAAAATCTTCTCGGACCTGGCCTACACCTGGCTTAACCCGCGCATCACCCTGCGCAGTCTCGGCGGAGGCAGCCAATGAACCTGCTTAAATCCTTCAAACATCCCCTGGCGTTTATGGGTTTGCTGCTGGTGGGCGGCTGGGTGTTCGTCGCCCTGTTCGCACCGTGGCTGGCGCCGCACAACCCGCTGGAAAGCTTCACGCCGCTGCTCACGCCAATGACCGCCGGTGACGACGGCGCAAGCTTCCTGCTGGGCACCGACATGATTGGCCGCGACATTCTTTCGCGGCTGATCTGGGGCACACGCACCGTGTTGTTCTGGTCGATTCTGTCCACGCTCACCGCGTTCGCCGTGGGCATCGCCATGGGCTTGTGCGCCGGCTACTTCAATGGCTGGGTCGATGCCGTGTTGTCCTATGTGGCCGACACCGTACTGTCGTTCCCGGTGCTGGTGCTGTACATCGTGATCATCATCGCCCTCGGCGCGTCGGCCCTGAATATCCTGATTGCAGTGACCTTCACCAGCGCTCCGGCGATATTCCGCATCATGCGTGCGCTGACCATCGACATTCGCTCGCGCGACTACGTGCTCAGCGCCATCACCCAGGGCGAAGGCTCGCTGCGCATCATGCTGGTGGAAATTCTACCCAACTGCGGCGGGCCGCTGATCGTGGATTTCTGCCTGCGCATCGGCTACACCGCGATCATGATCGGCGCCCTCGGTTTTCTCGGTCTCGGCCTGCCACCGCCCACCCCGGACTGGGGCGGCATGATCAACGACGGCCGCGCCATGGCCATTTCCTTCCCGCACCTGGTGATCTTCCCCTGCATCGCCATCTCCACCCTGATGCTCGGCCTGAGTTTGCTCGCCGACGGGCTGGATGAACACGCGCAGCAAGGCGCAAGGAGTTGAGCATGAACAGCCAGCAAACCGTATTGCGGGTCGACAACCTCAACGTCGAACTGCCCAAGGGCGCAGACCGCAGCCACGCCGTGCAGGGCATCAGCCTGGAAGTGCGCAAGGGTGAAATACTCTGCGTGATCGGTGAGTCGGGCTCGGGTAAATCCGTGCTGTCGGCGGCGATCATGGGCGATTACGCCAAGGGGTTGCGGCATGCCGGTGGGGTCATCGATTTCCTCGGCGACGATATCTGCACCCTGAGTGAAGACCGCCTGCGCGCGCTGCGTGGCAACCGCATCGCGATGATTTTCCAGGAGCCGATGGCGGCGCTGAACCCGGCGATTCGCATTGGCAAACAAGTCGAGGAAATCTTCGATATTCATGCGCCACAGATGCCTGCGGTTGAGCGCCGTGAACGCATGCTCGCGCTGCTCGAATCCACCCAGCTGCCGGACCCGCCGCGCATCGCCAACAGCTTTCCCCATCAGCTCTCTGGCGGCCAGTGCCAGCGCGTGGTGATTGCCATGGCGCTGGCGATGAACCCGGATCTGTTGATCGCCGATGAGCCTACCACCGCGCTGGATGTCACCACTCAGGCCCAGGTATTGAAACTGGTGCGTGACCTGCGCGGGCGCGGCCAGCACGGGATTCTGTTCATCACCCACGACTTCGGCGTGGTGGCGCAGATTGCTGATCGCATCGCCGTGATGGAAGGTGGCCGGCTGGTGGAAATCGGCGAGCGCGACCAAGTGCTGAACGCGCCTTCCCATGCCTATACACGCAAGCTGATTGCGGCAGTGCCGGCATTGCATCCGGAGTTGCACGTGCCGAGTGCCGACGGCGAAATGGCCTTGCGCATTGAGCATCTGACCAAGACTTACACAGTCGGTGGCAGTTCGGTGGCGGCGCTGCGAGATGTGTCGCTGAACCTGCCTCGGGGCAAGACGCTGGCGATTGTCGGCGAGTCGGGCTCGGGCAAAAGCACGCTGGTCAAAGCCGCGATTCGGCTGGTGGACAGCGACAGCGGGCACGTGTGGGTTGGCGACACCGACTTTCTGGCCCTGCACGGCTCGGCGTTGGCCGCCAACCGCCGGCGCATCCAGATGATTTTCCAGGACCCGTACGGTTCGCTGAACCCGCGCCACCGGGTCGGCGACATCATCGCCCGCGCCGCGCAATTGCGTGGGTTGTCGGCCAAGGACGCGTGGGCCGAAGCTGGCGACCTGCTGGAGCAAGTCGGCCTCAAGCGCGACGCCTTGCAGCGCAAGCCCCGGCAGTTCTCCGGCGGCCAGCGCCAGCGCATCGGCATCGCCCGTGCATTGGCCATGCGCCCCGAAGTGCTGATCGCCGATGAAAGCGTGTCGGCGCTGGATGTGTCGGTGCAAAAGCAGGTGCTGGAGCTGCTCGCTGACCTGCAGAAAAAACTCAACCTGAGCATCCTGTTTATCACCCATGACCTGCGCGTGGCGGCGCAGATCAGCGACCACATCGCGGTGATGCGCCAGGGCGAAGTCGTCGAGTACGGCACCGCCGAGCAGGTGTTGCTCAGGCCGCAAAACAGCTACACCCAGGCGCTGCTCGCCGCCGCGCCGGGGGCCACGCAACTACCCGCTGCCGGGCCGCCGCTGAGGCTGATCCGCCCCGCCGCTTCTTAAGTTCGACCCTTTTCCCTGCGTCGCAGCATTCGCTGCGGCAATGGGCTGCTGTTGCCCGAAAATAACCAATAACGAGAGCAAAACCATGCGACCAACCCTACGTTACATCGCTCTGGTCCCCGTGCTCGGCGCCCTCGCGGCACCGGCCATGGCCTATCAGGTCACCGACAACCTCGACCTCGGCGGTGCCGTGCGCGCACGCTGGGACTATGACCCGGACCGCGACATCCAGAAGTTCGGCCTCGACACCGCCTTCCTCAGCGCCAAGTACAACTCCGACACCTGGACCGGCGAGGCGCAATACCGCTTTTACGGGCGCTCCTACCCCTACCAGTACACCAAGAATTACGGTGATATTCAGTTCGCCAAGTTCGCGTGGGTCGGCTACAAATTCAACCCCGACCAGCAGATCCAGGTGGGCTTGAACACCGTGCCGTTCGGCCTGCAGCCGTACTTCGGCAGCACCTTCTACGAAACCCTCGGCAACGTGATCGGCCTGGAAGACGTGCAGCAAATCGGTACCAAGTACATCCAGCAAAGCGGCGACTGGAACATCCAGGCCGGTTACTACCTGCGCCCGGCGTGGCAAGGCCGCGGCACCAGCAAGGGCGTGACCTATTCCAGTGTGATCTCCGAGGCCGACAGCTACGTGGCCGACGGCAGCAACAACCAGGAACGCAACACCGTGGTGGTGCGCGTAGCCAAGGCCCTGCAACTGGGCGACTGGAAATCCGAAGTCGGCCTCTCCGGCCTCACCTCGACCCTGGAAAACAAGGACACCGGCGACGACGGCCGTCGCAACGCCGTGGCGATCCACTACCTGGGCAAGAACGGCCCGTGGGGCGTGCAACTGCAGGCCGCGCGCCAACAGATGTCACCGCGTAACGAAGGCACCGACGGTGTGGTGACGCTGGGCGGCTATGACGGCACATTCAACGTCGCCAGCCGTGGCAACCTGTATGTGGCCGACTTGAGCTACGACGTGGGCGGCAAGTACCTGTTCGACCAGATCAGCGGCGTGAAGCTGTATGCCAACTACAGCGCGTTCGATAAATCTGATATTGAGTTCAAGACCTCGCAGCGGGTGATCCTCGGGACGTCGTTTTCGGTCAGCAAGTTGTGGGTCGCCACGGAGTGGTTGATTGGCAAGAACGATCCGTATATTGGCGGCAGCAGCTACACCCAGAGCTTGGGGGTCGGGGGCAGTAACCAGTGGGAGAATCAGCTGTACATGAACATTGGGTATTACTTCTAACAGGCCACTGCCGCCATCGCAGGCAAGCCAGTGCCCACATTTTGACCGCGCCGCCGATCAAATGTGGGCGCTGGCTTGCCTGCGATGAGGCCGCCAGAAACACCCTAAAAACAAAAAGTGTGGAAGCCGAACCATGCGCCAACTCCCTGCCCTCACCATGCTCCGCGTCTTCGAAGAAGTCGCCCGCCACCGCAGCTTTAACAAAGCCGCCGTAGGCCTCAATGTCACCCAGGGCGCGGTCAGCCGCCAGATCAAACAACTGGAAGACTACCTCGGCGTCGCCTTGTTCATCCGCACGCCCCAAGGCTTGTCCCTGACCGAAGCCGGCTTCGCCCTTTCGCCGCATCTGAGCGACGCCTTCGACCACATCGAACGCGCTCTGCATGCCGTGCGCGTGCCCAACCTGCGCCAGCGCCTGCGCATCGTCGCGCCGCCCACCTGGGCCACCCGTTGGCTGTCTGCGCACTTGCGGCGCTTTTGTGAGCGCTACCCGGACGTCAACCTCAGCGTCACCCACCAGAACAGCGACGCGAGCCTGGCGCAAATCGACTGCCAGATTCGGTTCGGCCTGGAGCCTGCGGCCCATTGCAGCAGTGAGTTACTGGTGATGGAGCGACATATCGCCGTGGCCAGCCCGGAGCTGTTCGAAGGCGGCAAGCCTCCCGACCTGCGGCGTTTTCCGCTGCTGCACATCCTGCACGACGGCAAGCGTTTGAAGGTCTGGGAAAACTGGCTGGCGGCCATGGGCCGAGAAGACATTGATGCGCAACAGGGCCTGGAATTCAGCACCCTGGACCAAGTGATTCACACCGCCCTGGCTGGCGGTGGCTTGGCGGTGATTGACCGGCAGATGATCGAACGCGAGCTGGCGAATGGCAGCCTGCTGCCGATCACCCCCGTGGAAGTGATCGGCCCCTATGGTTATTGGCTGGATGTAGCGACGGACAAACAGGGTTTATCCAAGGTTCGGCTGTTTACGCAGTGGCTGGGCCAGGTCAGTAACCCCTGACACCGGCGGCGCCTCGGCATTGCACGCCTGGCTCAGGGTCAATGCCTTGGTATCCGGTGCCCAGGCCCAGGCCCAGGAGATAATGGCGCCGAACACCAGAATGGCCAGCAGGAACAGCGCCGCCGCAACTGGGTTAGAGGCCGCCCATCAACAGGTATTTGAGCTCCAGGTAATCATCCAGCCCATACCTGGAACCTTCCCGGCCCAGGCCCGATTCCTTGATGCCGCCGAACGGCGCGACTTCGGTGGAGATGATCCCTTCGTTGATGCCGACCATACCGGCTTCCAGGCCTTCGGCCATGCGCCACACGCGACCAATGTCGCGGCTGTAGAAGTACGCCGACAGGCCGAACGGCGTGTCATTCGCCCGTTGCAGTACTTCGGCTTCATCCTTGAAGCGAAAGCACGCAGCCACCGGGCCGAAGGTTTCTTCCTGGGCAATCAGCATCGCGTCATGGGCTTCGGTGAGAATGGTCGGTTCGAAGAAGGTCCCGCCCAGCGCATTACGACGGCCGCCGCACAGCAGCCTGGCGCCCTTCTCCAAGGCATCGCCGACGTGCGCTTCAACCTTGGCCAGCGCTGCCGCGTTGATCAGCGGGCCTTGTTCGGTTTCACCCTCCAGCGCACTGCCAACACGCATGGCACTGACCGCTTCGGCGAGTTTGCGGGTAAACGCGTCGTACACGCCATCCTGAATAAAGAAGCGGTTCACGCACACGCACGTTTGCCCGGTGTTACGGAACTTGGACGCCATGGCGCCTTTGACGGCGGCGTCCAGGTCAGCGTCGTCGAAGACAATGAACGGCGCGTTGCCGCCCAGTTCCAGCGAGACTTTTTTCAGCGTGTCGGCCGCCTGACGCATCAGCAGTTTGCCGGTGCGGGTGGAGCCGGTGAACGACAGCTTGCGCACCACACTGGAGGCTTGCAGCGCGCCGCCAATGGCCACGGCATCGCCGGAGACAATGTTGAACACGCCGGCCGGAATGCCCGCCTGTTCGGCCAGTACTGCCAGGGCGAAGGCCGACAACGGGGTTTCTTCCGAGGGTTTGAGAATCATCGTGCAACCCGCTGCCAGCGCCGGGCCAACCTTGCGGGTGACCATCGCCAGGGGGAAGTTCCACGGGGTAATCGCCGCGACCACGCCGATGGCTTCTTTCACCACGATGATGCGCGCATCCGCCTTGTGGCTCGGGATCACGTCACCATAGGCACGCTTGGCTTCTTCGCCGAACCACTCCAGAAAGCTCGCGGCGTAGACCACTTCGCCCATGGCTTCGGCCAGGGGTTTGCCCTGCTCCAGGCTGAGCAGGTGCGCCAGATCCTTCTGATGACTGAGCATCAGCTCGCTCCAGCGCTTGAGGCGCTGGCTGCGCTCCTTGGCGGTGAGCTTGCGCCAGGCCGGCAAGGCGCGGTTGGCGGCGTCGATGGCCAGGTTTGTTTCTTCAGCGGCGGCGCGTTGCACGTCAGCAATCAACGCGCCATTGGCCGGGTTGACCACCGGGTAGGTTGGGCCACCGCTGGACCATTGGCCATCGATGTAATTACCAGTACGGATCAGCGGGTTCATGCCACGGCCTCGATCAAGTTGAAACGGTCCAGGCCCGGGCGAGCCGCACGCAGGATGCGCTTGCCGGCGGTGTAGTCGTTGATCAGGTCGCACGGGGTGTAATTGCGTTCCAGCTCGTGGAGTTCTTCGGCGTCCAGTTGGGTGTCCAAGGCCGCCAGTGCGCTGTCGAACTGTGCGGTGGTGTCGGCGCCAACGAGCATCACATCCACGCCGGGATGGTTGGCGACCCATGCCTGGGCGATCTGCGCGTTGGATACGCCACGGGCGCGGGCGACACGTTGCACCGAGTGAGCGATGTCGAACGATGCCTGATCGCTGTACATCTGCTGGGTAAAGAAGTCGGTCTGGTTTCGTGTGGATTGCACTTCGCCGGTGAGCAAGCCACGGGCCAGCGGGCTGAACACCGAGACGCCGAGGCCCTGGTCGCGGCAGAACGGGATCATCTCGCGCTCTTCTTCGCGGTAGGCGCAGTTCAGTTGCAGCTGCATGTTGATCGGCTTGACCCAGCCGTTGCGTTCACAGGCCATGAGGATCTTGGCGAGCTGGCCGGTAAGCATGGTCGAAACGCCGATGTAGCGGGCCTTGCCGGACCGCACTATTTCGTTCATCGCGCTCATGGTTTCTTCGACCGGGGTGTTCACATCGAAATAATGCAACATGAAGATATCGACGTAATCCATGCCCAAGCGGCTAAGGGACGCGTCGATGCTGTCCATGATGTGCTTGCGCGAATGGCCGCTGGCGTTGATACCGTTGCGGGTGCCGTAGCCGACCTTGGTGGCGACCACGATGTCTTCACGCCGGGCCACGCGCTTGAGGATGCGCCCTACCACCTCTTCGCCGACACCGGCGGAATAGAAGTCGGCCAAGTCGATGAAATTGACGCCGTTGTCCAGCGCGTGGGCGACGATTGGCTCACTTTGCTTTTCGTCAAAAATCCACGGTTTCCAGTCCGGGGTGCCCATGTTCATGGTGCCCAGGCACAGGCGCGAGACTTGCAGGCCGGAGTTGCCCAAACGGGCGTATTGCATGGGAATCTCCTCAGGCCTTTGGCGTGTAGAAAGGGTTGCTGATGTGGTTGACCACGTCCGCCAGTTGCGCGGTGTAAGGCGTGCCGGTCAGGGCGGCGCGGATCGCGGTTCGGCAGGCGTTGTAGTTGTTCAGGTAGACGGCGTCCAAATCGTCGCAGGCCGGGTTGACCCAGTTGGCGGTGACGATGGCCCACTCGTCTTCGGCTTCCGGCGGCAGGGTGCCGTCGAGCAACGCTTCCAGCACGGCCTTGGCGATACCGGCCTGGGAGGCGCCCCAGGTGGCGTTGCCGTGCAGGTCGCTGCCGATTTCGGCTTTATTGACGTAGAGGGTCATGGGTTTGACCGGGATGTTCGGCTGGGCGATCACCATGAACGGGCAGTGCCCCCGGCTTGGCGACGCGAGGCTGTTGGCGAACGCCTGGCCGGCCGGGCCATTGCGTGGGCCGATGAGGATGTTGATGTGGGCAGCATTGACGCCTGGGCCTTCGAAGCCTTCGCCGATGTACAGATCAAGTGGTTTCATTTTCACAAACGCTCTTTGTTGTTATGGGGAGCTTGTCTGCGATTTTTTAGCACTGGCCTTCAAAGCTGCCGTAACCATTAAAAGTCATGGGGCTGTGAGTTTTGCTCATACCCCCCTGCGACGATCGGGGCGTTCTTGCGCGTTGACCAACTTTGTTACACCCCATATAGTGTGCCCACAAACAGAACAGACCACTACATAGTGTGCAGCATCGGTATTTACCGACCACACTCAGCGCAGTATTTCAATGCCTTGTAGCCTGCAAACCGCATTTTTTTGGACGGCTCCATACGCCGTCAGAACAGACCAGGAAGGAGTATTTCAATGCTGAGTTGGGATGAAGTCGACAGCGAAGACACCGGTGCAGTGGTGGTCAAGGGCGCCAACGCCGGCCACGCGAGCGAAGCCAACATGGACCGCCTCGACGGTGCCGGCGCCGCTGCCGCGCTGGAAGCACGTCATGTGACCGCCAACGACTCCGCCGCCATCGCGCGCGCCAAAGCTGCGCTGGACAAACTCGACGTCGCCGAAGGCCTCGCCGAGCTCGAAGGCTCCGCCGCCCGCGTCGCCGTCGACGAAAAGCGCATGATCAACTGCCGCGCCGACCTCAACCAACTCGTGCCTTTCAAGTACGACTGGGCCTGGCAAAAATACCTCGACGGCTGCGCCAACCACTGGATGCCGCAAGAGGTCAACATGACCGCCGACATCGCCGTGTGGAAAGACCCCGAAGGCCTCACCGACGACGAACGCCGCATCGTCATGCGCAACCTCGGCTTCTTCTCCACCGCCGACTCCCTGGTTGCCAACAACCTGGTGCTGGCCGTGTACCGCCTGATCACTAACCCGGAATGCCGCCAGTACATCCTGCGCCAGGCTTTCGAAGAAGCGATCCACACCCACGCCTACCAGTACTGCATCGAATCCCTGGCCATGGATGAAGGCGAAATCTTCAACATGTACCACGAGATTCCATCGGTCGCCAAAAAGGCCGCCTGGGGCCTCAAGTACACCCGCTCGATCTC
>NZ_JAFCTN010000003.1:97545-252264 GCF_049896045.1 Pseudomonas sp. PWP3-1b2 | reverse complement strand
GGTTTAACGGTTCAAATATTCAGAGGATCCAGCTATGAGTAGCGGACGTATCGTTCAAATCATCGGCGCCGTTATCGACGTGGAATTTCCACGCGACAGCGTACCGAGCATCTACAACGCGCTGAAAGTACAAGGCGCGGAAACTACTCTGGAAGTTCAGCAACAGCTGGGCGACGGCGTAGTTCGTACCATTGCGATGGGTTCCACCGAAGGCTTGAAGCGCGGTCTGGACGTTATCGACTCTGGCGCTGCCATCTCCGTACCGGTCGGTAAAGCGACCCTGGGCCGGATCATGGACGTACTGGGCAACCCGATTGACGAAGCTGGCCCAATCGACACCGAAGAGCGCTGGGGCATTCACCGTCCAGCACCTTCGTTCGCCGAACAAGCTGGCGGCAACGATCTGCTCGAAACCGGCATCAAGGTTATCGACCTGGTTTGCCCGTTTGCCAAAGGCGGTAAAGTTGGTCTGTTCGGCGGTGCCGGTGTAGGCAAGACCGTAAACATGATGGAACTGATCCGTAACATCGCCATCGAGCACAGCGGTTATTCCGTGTTCGCCGGTGTGGGCGAGCGTACCCGTGAGGGTAACGACTTCTACCACGAGATGAAGGACTCCAACGTTCTGGACAAAGTGGCACTGGTTTACGGTCAGATGAACGAGCCGCCGGGTAACCGTCTGCGCGTAGCACTGACTGGCCTGACCATGGCCGAGAAGTTCCGTGACGAAGGTAACGACGTTCTGCTGTTCGTCGACAACATCTACCGTTACACCCTGGCCGGTACTGAAGTATCCGCACTGCTGGGCCGTATGCCTTCCGCAGTAGGTTACCAGCCGACCCTGGCCGAAGAGATGGGCGTTCTGCAAGAACGTATCACTTCGACCAAAGAAGGTTCGATCACCTCGATCCAAGCGGTATACGTACCTGCGGATGACTTGACTGACCCATCGCCTGCTACCACCTTCGCCCACTTGGACGCCACCGTCGTTCTGTCCCGTGATATCGCTTCCCTGGGTATCTACCCAGCGGTCGATCCACTCGACTCGACTTCGCGCCAGCTGGACCCGAACGTGATCGGCCAGGAGCACTACGACACCGCTCGCGGCGTTCAGTACGTGCTGCAGCGTTACAAAGAACTGAAGGACATCATTGCGATCCTGGGTATGGACGAGCTGTCGGAAGCCGACAAGCAGTTGGTAAACCGTGCTCGTAAGATCCAGCGCTTCTTGTCGCAGCCGTTCTTCGTGGCTGAAGTCTTCACCGGTGCCTCGGGTAAATACGTTTCCCTGAAAGACACCATTGCTGGCTTCAAAGGCATCCTCAACGGTGACTACGACCACCTGCCAGAACAAGCGTTCTACATGGTCGGCGGCATCGAAGAAGCGATCGAGAAAGCCAAGAAACTGTAATCCCGGCGCCCGGCAACGGGCGCTCATCAGGTTGAGGCAATCAGATGGCTATGACAGTCCATTGCGATATCGTCAGCGCGGAAGGGGAAATCTTCTCCGGTCTGGTAGAAATGGTGATTGCACACGGCGAACTGGGTGACCTTGGTATTGCCATGGGCCACGCACCGCTGATCACCAGCTTGAAGCCAGGTCCGATCACTCTGACCAAGCAAGGCGGGGAACGTGAGGTGTTTTACATCTCCGGTGGTTTCCTCGAGGTTCAGCCGAACATGGTCAAGGTACTTGCCGATACTGTGCAACGTGCTGGCGACCTGGATGAAGCCTCCGCTCAGGAAGCCGTGAAGGCTGCCGAGAAGGCCCTGAACGAAAAGGGTGCGGACTTCGACTACAGCGCTGCTGCTGTACGTCTGGCCGAGGCTGCAGCCCAGCTGCGCACGCTCCAGCAGATCCGCAAGAAGTAAGCGGCCCTGCCGTCATGCTTCATGCGCGATTGATTAAAAAGGGTAGCCTCGGCTACCCTTTTTCTTTTTCAACAAAACATTTCTTTGGTCTGAAGCCGGACCGCCCAGGATTGGTAGCCACTCATGTCTCTTGAAATCGTCATTCTCGCCGCAGGCCAGGGCACTCGCATGCGCTCGGCCCTGCCCAAGGTGCTGCACCCGGTCGCGGGCAACTCCATGCTTGGCCATGTTATTCACAGCGCTCGGCAGTTAGACCCACAGCGTATTCACGTGGTGATTGGCCACGGCGCAGATGTGGTGCGCGAACGCCTGGCGGCCGACGATCTGAATTTCGTGTTGCAGGACAAGCAATTGGGCACCGGCCACGCCACCGCGCAGGCCGTGCCGTTCATCACCGCCGACACTGTGCTGATCCTCTACGGCGACGTGCCGTTGATTGAAGTGGAAACCCTGCAACGTCTGCTCAAACACTTGGTGCCCGGTCAGATGGGCCTGCTCACCGTAGAGCTGGATGACCCAACCGGCTATGGCCGCATCGTGCGTAATGCCGACGGCAAGGTCGCCGCCATCGTTGAGCATAAAGACGCAAGCACTGCCCAACGTGCGATCACCGAAGGCAACACCGGGATTATGGCGGTCCCGGCGAATAAGCTCGGCGATTGGATGAGTCGCCTGTCCAACAATAACGTGCAGGGCGAGTACTACCTCACCGACGTCATCGAAATGGCCGTGAGTGATGGCTTACTCGTTGCAACCGAGCAACCTCACGACCCGATGGAAGTGCAGGGCGCCAACGACCGCAAACAGCTGGCAGAGCTTGAGCGTCACTATCAACTGCGTGAAGGCCTGCGTCTGATGGCACAAGGCGTGACCCTGCGAGACCCGGCGCGCTTCGATGTACGCGGCGAGGTCACCGTGGGCCGCGACGTGCTGATCGACATCAACGTGATCCTCGAAGGGCGCGTGGTCATCGAAGACGACGTGGTGATTGGCCCCAATTGCGTGATCAAGGACAGCACCCTGCGCAAAGGCGTGGTGGTTAAAGCCAACAGCCATATCGACGGTGCGGTCATGGGCGAGGGCAGCGATGCCGGCCCGTTCGCGCGCCTGCGTCCCGGCAGCGTGCTGGGGGCGAGGGCACATGTGGGTAATTTCGTTGAGCTGAAAAACGCGGTGATGGGTGACGACGCGAAGGCCGGTCATTTGGCCTACCTCGGCGATGCCGTCATCGGTGCGCGCAGCAACATTGGCGCCGGGGCGATCACCTGCAACTACGACGGCGCGAACAAATATCAGACGACCATTGGAGAAGACGTATTTATCGGCTCCAACAATTCGCTGGTTGCACCGGTGTCCATCGGCGATGGCTCGAACACCGCTGCCGGTTCCACCATCAATCAGGATGTGGATAAGTCCCAACTGGCAGTCGCCCGCGCCCGCCAGCGCAACATCGATGGCTGGAAACGCCCGGTCAAAATCAAGAAGACCTGAGTTATCCACAGCTCGATTGGCTGATGCTAGCCACCTGTGGGAGCTGGCTTGCCTGCGATAGCGGTCTGACATTCAACAGCGTGTTGACTGACAATTCGCTATCGCAGGCAAGCCAGCTCCCACATTCGTTCTGATATGAGCAAAAATCCTCCCCGCCCGCTTGACGATCTTTCGCAAATAGGTTTTGATTGCCTTCGTTATCTTTCGAAACGAAACTTGTCATCACCATGTCGAAACGAAATACACCTCAACGACGCCACAACATTCTGACCTTGCTCACCGAACAGGGCGAAGTCAGTGTGGACGAGTTGGCCAAGCGTTTCGAAACCTCGGAAGTGACCATCCGCAAGGACCTGGCCGCCCTCGAGAGCAATGGTTTGCTGCTACGCCGCTACGGTGGCGCGATCACCATGCCCCACGAGCTTGTCGGCGACGCCGCCCAACCCATTTCGGCCTACAAGCGCGCGATCGCCCGGGCCGCGGTTATGCGCCTGCGCGAACACGCTCGCATCATCATCGATAGCGGCAGCACCACCGCCGCCATGATCCCCGAACTCGGCCATCAGCCGGGTTTGGTGGTGATGACCAATTCGCTGCACGTGGCCCGCGCCTTGAGCGAACTTGAGCACGAGCCGGTGTTGTTGATGACCGGTGGCACCTGGGATCCGCATTCGGACTCGTTCCAGGGCCAGGTCGCCGAGCAAGTGCTGCGCTCTTATGACTTTGATCAACTGTTTATCGGCGCCGACGGCATCGATTTGCAGCGCGGTACCACCACCTTTAATGAATTGCTTGGCCTGAGCCGCGTCATGGCTGAGGTTGCCCGCGAAGTGGTGGTGATGGTCGAATCCGACAAGATCGGCCGCAAGATTCCCAATCTGGAACTGCCCTGGAGCAGCGTCCATACCCTTATCACCGATGATCGCCTGCCTCATGAGGCCCGCGACCAGTTTCAAGCCCGCGGCATCACGCTGATATGCGCGGCAATCATCTAGGAGAAATAAACCATGTGTGGAATTGTAGGCGCAGTCGCTGAACGCAACGTCACTGCCATCTTGCTCGAAGGTCTCAAACGCCTGGAATACCGGGGCTATGACAGCGCCGGCGTGGCTGTTTTCACCAATGCCGGCAAACTGGAGCGCATGCGCCGCCCAGGCAAGGTCAGCGAGTTGGAACAGGCCCTGGCGGGCGAGCCGCTGGTTGGCCGTCTCGGCATTGCCCACACCCGCTGGGCCACCCACGGTGCGCCTTGCGAACGCAATGCCCACCCGCACCTCTCCGGCGACCTGGCCGTGGTGCACAACGGCATCATCGAAAACCACGAAGTGCTGCGTGAGCAATTGAAGGGTATGGGCTACGTGTTCACCTCGGACACGGACACCGAAGTTATCGCGCACCTGCTGAACCACAAACTCAAAGACCTCGGCGACCTGACCGTTGCCCTTAAGGCCACCGTCAAGGAGCTGCACGGCGCCTACGGCCTGGCCGTGGTCAGCGCCAGCCAGCCCGACCGTCTGGTTGCGGCTCGCAGTGGCAGCCCGCTGGTGATCGGCCTGGGCCTGGGCGAAAACTTCCTTGCCTCCGACCAATTGGCCCTGCGCCAGGTCACCGACCGCTTCATGTACCTGGAAGAAGGCGATATTGCCGACATCCGCCGCGAAAGCGTGGCTATCTGGGACGTCAACGGTAACTCCGTCGAGCGCGAAGCCGTGCAATACCGCGACGGTGCCGAAGCCGCCGACAAAGGCGAGTTCCGCCACTTCATGCTCAAGGAAATTCACGAGCAGCCTTCGGTGGTGCAACGCACCCTGGAAGGTCGTCTGAGCCAGAATCAGGTGCTGGTCAACGCCTTCGGCCCGCAAGCCGCCGAGCTGTTCGCCAAAGTGCGCAACGTGCAAATCGTCGCCTGCGGCACCAGCTACCACGCCGGTATGGTTGCCCGTTACTGGCTGGAAGAATTGGCCGGCATCCCGTGCCAGGTCGAAGTCGCCAGCGAATTCCGCTACCGCAAGGTGGTGGTGCAGCCCGACACCCTGTTCGTGACCATCTCCCAGTCCGGCGAAACCGCCGACACCCTGGCCGCCCTGCGCAACGCCAAAGAGCTGGGCTTCCTCGCCAGCCTGGCGATCTGCAACGTCAGCATCAGCTCGCTGGTGCGTGAATCCGACCTGACCCTGCTGACCCAAGCCGGTCGCGAAATCGGCGTGGCCTCGACCAAAGCGTTCACCACCCAACTGGTCGGCCTGCTGCTGTTGACCCTGTCCCTGGGCCAAGTGCGCGGCACCCTCGCCGACGGCGTCGAGGCCACCCTGGTCGAAGAACTGCGCCGCCTGCCAACCCGTCTCGGCGAAGCCCTGGCCATGGACAGCACCGTGGAAAAAGTCGCCGAACTGTTCGCCGACAAGAACCACACCCTGTTCCTCGGCCGCGGCGCGCAGTACCCGGTGGCAATGGAAGGCTCGCTCAAACTCAAGGAAATTTCGTACATCCACGCCGAAGCCTACCCAGCCGGCGAGCTGAAACACGGCCCATTGGCCTTGGTGGATGACGATATGCCGGTGGTCACCGTCGCGCCAAACAACGAACTGCTGGAAAAGCTCAAATCCAACCTGCAGGAAGTGCGCGCCCGTGGCGGCCAACTGATCGTGTTCGCCGACGAGAAAGCCGGCATGAGCAACGGCGAAGGCACCCACGTCATCAACATGCCGCACATCCACGACACCCTGTCGCCGATCCTCTACACCATCCCGCTGCAGTTGCTGTCGTACTACGTCGCCGTGCTCAAGGGCACCGACGTTGACCAGCCGCGCAACCTGGCGAAATCGGT
Organism: Pseudomonas sp. PWP3-1b2; assembly: GCF_049896045.1. Lineage (NCBI taxonomy): Bacteria > Pseudomonadati > Pseudomonadota > Gammaproteobacteria > Pseudomonadales > Pseudomonadaceae > Pseudomonas > Pseudomonas sp. PWP3-1b2. The sequence goes on along the minus strand of NZ_JAFCTN010000003.1, from coordinate 246,074 downwards.
GACCGTGGAGTAAGGCGACACGCTTGAGACTAACCCCCGACTTTCGGGGGTTTTTTATGCGTGCTCGTTCGTGTAATCGAAGCTTCACGAAATAAACCGGCACGTCCAGGTGTTCCCTTGAACGAAAGATCGGCGTCGCCTATCAACATTTTGCCAAACGGGTAGGCAAGGGCAGTTCAGCGACGAAGACGCCTGATCAGGGCACAAACTCCACTTTCAGCCCACGGCTGGCGCTGCGTCCCTGATCATCGCTGACACGCAGCCGGTAATCTCCCGACTTGCCCGGCCGCCAATTCAGCGTGGTTTGCGGCGGGCCCTGGCCAATCAACGTTTGGTTGGCAAACCAATACAGCGTCGCTGCGTCGCTGGCGGCGTTGGCGTTCAACGGGATGCTTTCCTGTGGCTGAGACAGGCGCAACTGATAACTCACCTGCGTCAACGGCGAGCGAATCTGTGGCGCTTCGCTGTTGTCGCTGATGCGGTTGGGCTGGCAGTTTTTCATTACGTTGGGCGGCGTGCGCCGTGGCAGGCCGGCGGCGCGGTACAGGCGCTGCACATCGCTGGGCCAGAACTCGAAGACTTCTTCGCGGGTGTATTGCGCTTCGAACGGCGGGCATGCCGCTTTGCCGGTGCGGGTGTCGATCAGCACCGGGCGGTGCAGGTTGGACACGCGAATCGGCGACACGCCGGGGATGTACCAGGTTTTGCGGGTTTGCGGGCACCAGCGGTTGGGCAACTCGCCGGAGGCGGTGCACACGTCGATGCGCACCAGCCCGGCGGGCGGTTTATCAGGCTTGATCACCACATTGGGCAAGGCCAATGGCAGCGCGTCGGCAATGCGGAAAAACAGCGGCGCGGCGGTCTTGGCGCCGATAAACGCCGGGTTGGGTCGACCATCGAAGTTGCCCACCCACACCACCAGCACATACGGCCCCACCAGGCCTGCGCTCCACGCGTCATGAAAGCCCCAGGAGGTGCCGGTTTTCCAGGCGGTGCGCCAGTGGCGACCGGGCAAGCCGTCGGGCCGTGGATTGCGGCGCAGCATGTCGCGCACCATAAACGCCGCTTGCGGGGTGAGCAGTTGCGCGCCGGTGGCTTGGGGCTGTTCCTGCACATAGCGCAGCGGCCGCAGGTGCCCATCCCCGGCGAGCATCACATACAGCCGCGCCAGCTCCTCCGGCGTCATCTCACCGCCGCCGAGGGCCAGGGCCAGGCCGTAATGGCTTTCGTCGCGCAGGCCTTTGATGCCCGCGCGTTGCAACAGGCCGTATAAGGACGGCGACTTCACCTGGCTGGCGAGCCACACCGCCGGGATATTTCGGCTACGGATCAACGCGTCCCTTGCCGTCAGTGGGCCGACAAAACTGCCGTCGAAATTTTCCGGCTGGAAGTAGCCGAAGTTCGTCGGCAAATCCTTGAGGATGCTCATGGGGTGGATCACGCCTTGATCCAGCGCCAGCCCATACAGGAACGGCTTGAGCGTTGAACCTGGCGAGCGTCGCGACAAAACGCCGTTAACCTGGCCGTGGATGCCTGTGGATAAGTAATCCGCCGAGCCCACCAGCGCTTTCACGCTCTGGTCACGGCTGTCGATCAGGATCGCCGTGGCGTTTTCCACGCCCGTGCTGCGTCGCTCGGCGATGAAGCCGGTGATCAGGCGCTCCAGCAATTGCTGCAATGGCAGATTTAGCGTGCTGTTCAGCTCATTGCCGGGCAGGGATGCGAGCAGTTGTTCGCTCAAGTGCGGCGCCAGAAACGGGATCTGTTGGCGGTTGCGGGCTTCCAGCGGCAAGTCCAGCAGACTGTCGTTGCGCGAGTCGTGTGGATACGTTTCGCGCCAGTCCGCCATCAAGCGCAGCCGCGCGTTTTGCAGCGACGGGCCAAACCGTGCGCGCCGTCCCGGCTGCTGCGGAATCACCGCCAGTGCCAGGGCCTCGGACAACGATAACTGCGCCGCCGACTTGCCAAAGTAGATGCGGCTCGCGGCCTCGGCGCCTTCGATATTGCCGCCCATGGGCGCCAGGTTCAGGTAGGCCTCAAGGATATCGTGCTTGCTGTAGCGCGCTTCCAGCCACAGCGCCAACGCCATCTGCTGCAACTTGCCAGGTACCTGGCGGGTGTTCAAATCCCACAGGCGTCGTGCCAATTGCATGCTTAAGGTCGAGCCGCCCTGGCGCTGACCGCCGCTGTAGGTGGCCATGGCCGCGCGCAGCAACGCCGGGGGATTGATCCCCGGGTGCCAATAGAAATTGCGGTCTTCCTTGAGCAACAAGGCCTCGACCAGCGACGGCGACATGCGCTCCAGCGGCAGCCACAGTCGGTATTGCCCGTCATCCGCCAAGGTCATGCGCAGCAACGCACCGTCGTCGGCCAACACCACCCGCGACGAGGTCACGGCCTGTTCCAGCGGGGCATGCGGCCACAGCCGCAACCCCGCCAGCCCTCCCACAAAGAGCGCCGCCGCGGCCAGCAGCGGCGTCAGGCGTTTAAGGCTTGGTAATTTCAAGCTGGCCTACTTTGCCGCGCCCTTGCAGGGTGGTTTCGTACATGCCTTCGGCGTAGGCCGGTGGCGTGTTGAAGGTGCCTGCGTTGGTGGCGCGCACGCGGTAAACGAAAGTGCCTACATCACGCAGTGCAGTGCCGTACAACACCACCCGATCATCGCGCACGTCCACGTAGTCCGGCTGCCAGTTACTCAGCTCGGTTTCGCCGATCGGCGCCTGCCAGGTTTCAGCTTCTTCGCCGTCTGCCGTTTCCACGTACTCGGCATCTTCGCCTTCACTTTCCTCGGTGCTGGCGGCTTCCGGCTCCGGCGGCAAGTTATACACAGGCTCGACGCCCCCCGGCAGCAGGTCGACCACGGCCACTTGCTGCACTTGGTCACGGTCGGTGGCGCGCAGGCGCAAGCGCACCAGGAACTCATCGCCTACCGCGACTTTGCTCACCAGCTCGCCTTTGAGGTCGAGGTATTCGTGAATGATTTCCAGGCCATTGGTGATCGGCTTGAGCTTGGCGCCCTTGTCGAAACCGGCTTCGCTGAGCATGTAGAACGCGGCCGGGCCGTCGGTTTTCTCCATCACCAGCTTCTGCGTGGCGCCCGGTACGGCGGCGCGCGGTGGCTGGCCGGCCATTTCCAGCAATTGCTGCTGTTTGTCGCCCAGCCAGGCGGTTGCCTTGAGGGTCATGTCGCTTTGGGCGCGCTGACCATAATTGTCCAAAGCCCGCAGCAACAGTGCCGCCGACAACGAGTTGTAACGTTGCTCGTTAAGGCGCTTGCCGAGTTTATCCAGCAACGTCGCCGGCACGTCGTCCAGCAGTTCGGGGAAATGACGGGCCAGCAGGTGCAGGTGTTCGGCATCGTGCACCAGTGGGTCGTAATACAGGCCGTCGCTGTTCCACTTATCAGCCAGGGAGCGCCATGGCACCTTGCGGAACAGCGCGTCCGCCTGGCGATCCTGCTTGAGCAGTTTGTAGCTGGCGGCCAGGTACGCTGCGCCCAGATCGTTCTGCCACGCGTCTTTGAAGTACGTCTCGTAGCGCTCGCGGATATCACTCAAGGCGCCGCTTACCAGAATCCCCTGACGGCTCAGCAGGTAACTGGCATAGGCCCGGTTGCGCAATTCCGACAAGCCTTCGCTCGGGCCATTGGCCAGATCCGTCAGGTAGGCATTCGAGCGCACCAGCAGGTCTTCCGGCACCGGCAGCCCGCGTTCCTTGGCTTCGATCAGGAAGTCGGTGGCGTACAGGCTGGCGTACGGCGCTACATCCGGGTTAGCCGCCCACAAACCAAAGCCACCGGCCTGGTTCTGACGCTGGCGCAGCATGCGCACCGCGCTGCTGAAGGCTTGTTCTGCCTCAGGCGCATTGCCGCCCCAGATCAACGCCGGCATGGCCTTGGACACCAATTGTTCGGTGCACGCGTAGCCGTAGTCATCCAGGTAATGCTTGAGGCCGTTGGCCCACACCAGCGGCGAGGCCGCCACGCCCAGTTGCACGTCGCGCAGTTGGCTGAACAGCTCGCGCGTGGGTTTCAGCTCTTTGCTGGCGCTGTCGAAACGGCCCAGGCTCAGGGCCACGCGGTGTTCGCTCAGTGGGCGGATCGAGGTGGTTTCGGCCACCTGGATGCGTTTGCCGTCCGGCAATACCGCGACAAAACGCAGGTCTGCCGAGCCGAGGGTGTCGCCCACCTGAATCTTGAATTCAGCGGTGCCTTCCTTGCGCGGTTGCAGTGACAAGGTGCTGCCTTTGTCGCCCTGCACCTTGAGGCCGTCGCTGGTCTGCACTTCAAACTTCACGTCCGCCGCCGCGTCGAGGTTGCTGAACACTCCGGCGCTCACGTTGAACACATCCCCCGGCGCCACAAAGGCCGGCACGTTAGGGGTGATCACAATCGGCCCGCGCACCTCGGTATTGGCCTCGCTGACGCCGACGCTGTCGGCATCCACCGCCACCGCAAACAGGTGCAACTTACCGTTGAAGCTGTCCGGCACCTGGTAATGCAGCACGGTTTCACCGGCCGGCAGGTCGACCAACCCGGACCACCACGCCACGGGTGGCTGGTGTTTACGTTTGAACGGGTTCAAGTGATTGGCCAGGGCGCCTTCGGTATCGCCACCGGGCGCTGCCCCACTGAGCAGGCGGCTGAATTCCGGCAGGATCAGGTCAAGAATCTGACTGGTACCGACTTCCAGCGCACGCTTCTGGAAGAAGAAACCCAGTGGGTCCGGCGTCTGATAGCGGGCCACTTGCAGGATGCCTTCGTCCACCGCGTAAACCACTGCGCGGCCCGGGCGGTCGGCGGTGACCTTGATGTCCAGCGTCTGCCCCGGCTCGATCTTCGCCGGGCCTTCAACCTTCAACGCCATGCGTCGCGCATCCAGGTTAATGCTGAACGGCACCACGCCATAGGACAGCGGGCTCATGTACACCTCAGCCGAGCCCATATCCCGCACAAACTGCACGTTGACGTAGGCATTGCCCTCGAGCCCGTCGGGCACGCGGATGTGTTGCACGCTGTTGGTGCTGTCGGCCTTGAACCACTGCTGGGTGTAAACCTTGTCGCGCTCGATGGTGATCAAGCCCGCGCCGGTGTACGGCGCGCGAATGCTGATGGCAATCTCATCACCGGAGGCGTAGCTGGGTTTATCCAGGCGCAGTTGCAGTTCGGCGTTGCGCTCAAGCGACCGTGAGGTGTTGCCACGCCCGGCCACGCTGTAGTCGATCTGGTTGAGCAGGTTGCCGTTGGCGTCTTTCAATTGCAGGGTGAAATCCCCCGGCGTGCCGGTGTTCAGGGCCTGCCTGGCGCCGTCCTTGCTCATCACCAAGGGCGAGGCCGGTTGGCTGATGTTCTTGATGCGCGACTCGTATTTGTAAGTGCCGTTGGACTGCTTCACCAGCACCGACACGTAACGGTGCTCGACCACTTCAGTGGTCAGGCCGTCCACCGCCAGCGGGGTCAGGTCCGGCGCGACGGCCAGCCATTGCACCTGACGCGGGGCGTCCTTGGCGACATACGACAGCGAATCCTGACTTTTCACACCGACGAGATAAGGCGCGGACGACACCAGCAAGGCACTTTGCGCCGCGACGTTGCGACCGCCTTCGGCTTCGAATACCTGGGTCATCACCTGCAGGCGATAGGTGCTGTTGGCGAAGCGTTGCAGGTTAAGGTCGAGCACGGCCTGGCCGTTATCGTCCACGGTGGTTTCGGCCAGGTCTTCGGTGCTGGCGTCTTCCAGGGAATCGTTGAGGCGAAAGCGATAATCGGGGTAACGGTCGAACGCGGCGAGCGTTGGGCTCAGGGACATTTTCGCGGTGACGCGCCGGCCAGCCGCCGGGGCGCCGAACAGGTGCATGGCGGTAACTTTGGCCACCACCTGATCCGGTGGAATCCAGCCCTGCACAGGGGTGTCGTGCAGGCTCAGGCTGACTTTCATGCGGTCCGGCTCAAAATCGCGGACCTTGAAGCTGACACTGCCAAGGTCGGTGCGGGTTTGCTTCTCGCCGATCAACTGCAAGGTTGCGGTGTAATCCCCCGAGGGGGCGACTTCGCTGCTGGGGAAATCAAAGGTTTCAAAACCGCTGGTGGACAGCTTCAACGGTTGGCGAATTACTTCCAGGCCGCGCGGGTCGGTGATTTGCAGCTCCACCGGCAAGCCTTGCAGGGCGCCTTTCCAGTTGCCACTGCGCACGATCATGCCCAGGTGCGCGGTTTCGCCAGGACGGTACAGGCCACGGTCGGTGAACAGGTAGGCGCTGAGGCGATCAATCGCACCGTCTTCTTCCAAACCGCCTACATCGAAGCGCGACAGGTCCAGCTGCTGTGACTGACGGGCAATCGGCAGAAACGATTGGTCATTGCCGCGTGTGACCACATACATCAGCGGCGTTTTCTCACGGCGCAGTTCATCCAGCTTGGCAAAATGCGCGTGGCCTTCGGCGTCGGTGCGGCCACTGCTCACCGGCAAACCGTTGCGGCCAATGATGTCGACTTGGGCGTCGGACACCGGCGAACCATTGCCGATCGACTGCACATACACATCATGGCTGCCGTCGCTGGAGCGCTTGGCGATGATGCCCAAGTCAGTTACCACGATGAACCGCAGGTCGCTGGTGCTGGTGCGGTCGTACTCGAAGGTGCGTTCGGCCGGATCATCCTGCGGGCTGAGCTTGAGCACAAAAATGCCGCGACGGCCGCCATTGGCGGTGAGGTAGTGGCTGAGGTCCACGTTGTCGTAAACGGTTTTCGCCGGGTCGCTGGACGACAGTGGAATGTCCAGGGACTGGCGCTCGACCATGCGGTCGAAGTACTCGTTGCCAAAGTTAGGCCGGGCGAAGCTGCCGCTGCTCTGGTCCACCAGGTGTTGCAGCTGGTTGGGCAGCAGGCGCGCAATTTCCACATGGGCGCCGGGCACGCCACGGGCCATGAAGCCCAGGCGTTTTTCACCGTTGAGGCTGAGCAACGCGCCGTCAGACAAGAACTGCAGGGTGCGCGGATACGCCGGCATGCTGATCAGCGACGCCGTAGGATTCTTCGCCAGATAGCCGCCGATGGCTTCCAGGTTCGCCGGCACGCGCACATACATCGCTCGGCCGGGCGGGGCCTTGAATTTGAAGGCGTGCAGGGTGTTCAGCGGTTCAATGCTGGGCACATGGGTCAGGCTGACCTTGGTGCTGCGAGCGAGCAGGGCGTCGTCGATCTCGTCGCTGTTGTAGGGGCGGGTGTCGTCCTTGGCTTTTTCCGGCAGCAGCCAGGCCTGGACCTTACCGGCAATGGTCTCGTCGGCTACGGCGCTGGAGCTGCTGAACATCAGCACCGGCTCCGGCTCGCCGCGCTCATTGTCGACAAAACTCACTTCGGCGGCGGTGAAGGTCAGGCGATAACGGCCCGGTACGGTGACTTCCGACACCAGCGGCGCGGTGCTGGCGTTGCCGCCGTCGCGAGCCTTGATGCCTTCATCCAACTTGGCGCTGACCGGCGTGCTTTCCAGCGGCGTGGCCAGGGCAGCCGAGCGCACGTAGGCATTGAGTTTTTTGTCGTCGAAGGTGATTTCCGGGCGGTTGGGCAACTGCGCGTCGCGGTAGGTCAGGCCCTTGCCGAGGGTGACCGTTACGCGTTTGCGCAGGTTGTCTTCATCCACCGGGTGGGAAAAATGAAAGGTCGCTACCAGTTGTTTCAAGGTCGGGTTGGACGGGTCCTGATACAGCTCGTTTTGCGCCAGGGTGGCGCGGAATGGCTGGGTGGAAAATTGGCTGCTGTATTGGCTGAGCAGCACGCCGTCGGCCATCAGGTTTTTCTTCGCCAGCTCGAGGGTGTAGTGGGCGTCGATGGGCCAGTCTTTTTCCGGCACGAACACCAGGGTGTGGTCATCGGACCAGCGCCAGGCGCCTGCCACTTCGGGATTGAGGGTGATGCCTTCGGTCACCGGCTTGCCAATCGCCGCCAGTGGAGCCACGGATTCGGCGAAACGCACCTGCAAGTTATCCACAACCGGTACGGGCTGGGTGTAATCGGTGAGGTTCGGTTTGTGCAGCGAATAGCCGACGGTGTGCGGCTGCGGCAGGTGGGAGTACCACTGCCAGCCGTAAAAACCAGCGGCGGCCAGCAATACCAGGCCCAGCAAGCCGGCACCCGCCTGGCGCGGATACGCGCGAGCCTTGCGTCCCGCGTTCCCCAGGCCACGGCCGCTGGCACGCAGCCAGGAGGGCGGTTGCCATTGACCAAAGATGGCCCTCACCACAGTCAATAACGCACCGGCAATACGGCGGCTGATCGCTTTCAACGAATCGAACATGGTGAGCATCCCTGGCTAAGTGCGGCGTATATTACACGCGTCTTTGATACAAAAGATGACGCTGATACGCCGATCCGCTCAGGCGTGTTGCACAAAGGTGAGGCGTACCGCAAAACCGATCAAAAGCGTGCCGAACAACCACTGCTGAATACGCTGCGCCGAGCGATTGCGCGCCAGCCACCGGCCGATGCGTGCGCCGGCCAGGGCGTAGCAGCAGTCGAACGCGAAACCGAACACCACCAGAATTACACCCAGCAACGCAAACTGCGCCGCCACCGGGCCGGCTTGCGGGTTGATGAACTGCGGCAGCAGCACCGAGCAGAATAGCAGCGCCTTGGGGTTGAGCAGGTTTGTGAGCAGGCCACGTCGGAATGCCTCGCGCCAGGCGTGGGCCGTTGTCGCGGTATGGGTCGAGTCGAGGGCGGGCAGCATGTTGGCGCGCAGGCACTGCACGCCCAGCCACAACAGATAGGCCGCGCCACCCAGGCGCACCACGTCAAACGTCCAGGGCGCCACCTTGAACAAGGTCGCCAGGCCCATGCCGGCCAGCGCCACATGGCATGCCCGCGCCAGGCCCAAACCAATCGCCGTGGTCAGCGCCAAGGCTTTGCCCTGGCGTGCGCCGGTTTGCAGCAACAGGATCATGTCCGGCCCCGGCAACAAATACGCCACCGAAAGGGCCGCTAGAAATAACCAGAGTTCCGCCATGGTTCACCCCCTTGAAATGTTGGCTAATTCTAGGGTTGAAGGGCGGGGCAGGTGCTTGCGTAGTCAGCTAGAAAAGCGTCTAGTCTTGGCACTGTCTGCCACTAAACGTGATGAAAGCCATTCACTTATGCCAAATTTGAAACTGGACGCCTTTGACCGCAAGATTCTTGAAGCCCTGCAACGGGATGGCCGCCTGAGCAACGTGCAACTGGCTGACGAAATCGGCTTGTCCGCCTCACCTTGCCTGCGGCGTGTGCGCCTGCTTGAAGAAGCCGGAGTGATTCGCGGCTATCAGGCAACCCTGGATCGCGATGAAGTGGGCCTGGGGATGATGGTGTTTGTAGGCGTCAAGGTGGAGCGGCATAACGACACCGAGGCCAACGCCTTTCGCGAAGCGGTAATGGCATTGCCCGAGGTGATCTCGGCGTTTCTGGTGTCGGGGGAATCGGATTTTCTGTTGCAGGTGGTCGTGCCGGACTTGCGCGGGTATGAGCGGTTCGTCACCGGGAGTTTGTTGAAGCTGCCGGGTGTGAGGGATATTCGCAGCAACTTCGCGATTCAAACCGTGAAAACCCCAGGGGCGCTGCCACTGGGGCATCTGCCGGGCTGACGCCCCACCTGAAACCACTACAAAGCCCATGTGGGAGCTGGCAAGCCAGCTCCCACAGAGTTACTGCGGGCTCATGCAGTCCAGTGAACGGTCCACCATCACCTTGGCCATCTCCACCAGGTAGCCAGCGGCTTTGGGTGAATCACTTAACCCTTCGGCGCAGTGGAGCAGGTCTGAGGCGTAGGCCAGGGCGTCTTCCAGGCTGAGGTCGGGATGGGGGGTGAAAAAGTGGTGTGGCGGGTTGGACTTTACTTTGGTCATTTCGATAACTCCAAGTAGTCCAATGTACATTCGAGCGACTAAACCCGGTCACTGAATTAGCAGTGACGAACGCAGACTAGCCACCGAAAAGGCAGGGCACAAGCGGCTGAGATTCTCTCGGAAATGTCCTTCGAAAGAAAGGGAAGTGGACGGCATGAGCAACGGTTTTCAGACTTTCCGCACTCTCGACATTGCCCCGAATCATTGTGGGAGCTGGCTTGCCTGCGATAGCGTCGGCACAGCCAGCATTTATGTCAGCTGACACGCCGCTATCGCAGGCAAGCCAGCTCCCACAGGAGATCGGCGTGAGGATTCAGGTCCACCAGTAGCGTACGAGATGGAAGAAGATCGGTGCTGCAAAACACACCGAATCCAAGCGATCCAGCATGCCGCCGTGCCCTTCGATCATGTGCCCCCAGTCCTTCACGCCCCGGTCGCGTTTGATCGCCGACATCACGATGCCGCCGGCGAAGCCCAGCAGGTTGATCAGCAGTGCGATCAAGAACGACTGCCATGGGTTGAACGGCGTGGTCCACCACAGCGCCGCGCCGATCAGGGATGAGAGCAAAATGCCGCCGACAAAGCCTTCCACCGTCTTGGACGGTGACAGGTTGGGCGCGATCTTGTGCTTGCCGAACAGCTTGCCGCACACGTACTGCAGCACATCCGACAGTTGCACCACGATCACCAGATAGGCGATCAGCAGCAGGTTACGGCCTTCGTAACCAGGAATATCGAGGGTCAGCAGCGCGGGCACAAAAGACACGCAGAACACCGCGATCATCAGGCCCCACTGCACTTTCGACGCGCGCTCCAGGAAGTGTGTGCTGTCGCCGCCCAAGGAGGCGAGGATCGGCAGCAGCAGGAACACGTACACCGGGATGAAGATCGAGAACAGCCCGTACCAGTCGGAATAGATCAACAGGTATTGCACGGGCAGCGCTATGTAAAACGCGGCCACCAGCGCCGGGTAGTCGCTGCGGCGGGTGGGGGTGAGGGTCAGAAATTCGCGCAGGGCGTAGAACGACACCGCGTAGAACAGCAGGATCACCGCGCCGGTGCCGAGCCAGAAGGCGATGCCGATCACCACCACCATCACCCACCAGGCGTTGATGCGCGCGTTGAGGTTGTCGACCACCGCGTTCGGCGTACCACGGGTTCGCAGTTTGAGGATCAGGCCGATCAGCGAGGCGAGCACCAGGATCGCGCCGATGCCGCCGAATAACATCAGGGTTTGGCTATCCATGTCAGACATGCTCCGGGGCGAGGGCGAGCAGGGCGTCGCGGGTGCGGGCAAGGAAGGCGGCCTTGTCTTCGTCTGCCTCCAATTGCAGCGGCGCGCCGAAACTGGTGGTGCACAGCAAAGGCAGCGGCAGTATGCGACCCTTGGGCATGACTCGGTTTAGGTTGGCGATCCACACGGGGATCAACTCGGCCTGTGGGTAACTTTTTGCCAAGTGATACAGGCCGCTTTTGAACGGCAGCAGGCCGTCTTCCAGATTGCGCGTGCCTTCGGGGAAGATGATCAGCGAGTCGCCGCCTTCAAGCGCGGCGAGCATCGGCTGCAAAGGGTTATCCACAGGGTCTTTGCGCTCGCGGTCGATCAACACGCCGTTGAATACACGGTTGATGATGTAGCGACGCAGGGCGCTTTTGTTCCAGTAGTCGCTGCCGGCCACCGGGCGCGTGAATTTGCGCAGGTTCTGCGGCAGCGAGGCCCATAGCAGTACGAAGTCGCCATGGCTGCTGTGGTTGGCGAAGTAGATGCGCTGCACGGGCACTGGCGCGCAACCCAACCACAGGCTGCGAGCGCCGGTGACGGTGCGGGCCATGGAGGTAATCAGCGTGGCGACCACGGGTTCGAACATGGGAATTCCTTATCCGGCGAAAGGTAGCCAAGGGCTGGCGAGGATCACGGCAAGGGTCAGCAGCGCTTGCGCGCCCAGCAACCAGGCCTGTTTGCGCAGCAATTTGAGAGCGCCACGACGGCGTTCGGTCCAGGCCCGGCCAGCGCGCTTGGCCGATTGCAGGCCGAGGGCTTGCAGGGCCTGGTCGAGGTCCGGGGTGCGTTCAGTGTCGCGGGCCATCACGGCGAACAGGTCGGCGTCGAAGGCCACCCGCAATGCCCAGTACTTTTGCAGCAGCCCGAGGACGATCATCCACAGGGCGAGCAACAGGCAAATGGTCGAGATGCTCGCCATTAACAGCTGCGCCAGGCCGAATAAGAAGCCGAGCAATGTCAGGCCTGTGGATAACTGATCCAGCGACCGGCCACGACGCAGCAGGCTGGCGACGACCTGCAATTCCATATCAGCGGGCATGGGATAACCCCTCCAAAGCTTGGCGGTGAGCGGGGTGCAGGACAACAGCGGCCCGCGCTGTACGAATAATAGCCAGTGCCTCGTCGACGGTTGCCGCGCGACCGCTGTGCAGCAGCCAGGCGGCAACGGCGGTGGCGCTACGCGAGTAACCGAGGGCGCAGCACACCAGTAACGGGCCGTTGGAACGCAGGCGTTCGATGGCGTGGGCGGCTTGCAGGCATTCGTCGGGCGTTGGGGTGACGAGGTCCAGCACAGGGATGGATTGATAGGCGCGGCCCTGTGGATTAATTGGCAACTCGGCGCAGAGATCGACGATGGCCTTGAAGGAGCCTTGCTCACTCGCCGTAGGAATTCGCCCCAGCCAAACGTTATCCACAATCTGATCGGGTTGCGGATGTTTGCTTGTCCACAGGCGTGAGTTGATCCACGCGCTAGCCAAATAGGGTGCATACAGCCAGCGAGCCGCAGGCGTCAGTCTTCCATCGCAGCGTTTCTGAAAGCCGCTGGCACCGAGCACGCAGTAATTCGCCATTATCAAAACCAATGAAACGGCAGGCCACAGCAGCCATAACCAACCGCCGCCCAGGACAAAGGCGAGAATCACCAGGACCAAAGCGCCCAGCCCATAACGCAGGCCTAGCCGCCAGCGCTTGGGATCCCGAGTCAGCGTTATATTCAACAGTGGGCTTGGATGTTCCGTCGGCCATAACCACACGCACAGCCAGCCGGCGAGAGCGCCTGTGGGTAAGTCGATAAAGTGATGTTGATAAGTGGTCAGTACTGAAACCCCGATCAGTGCGAACCAGCCGTGAACCACCCAGCGCCATAAACCCTGGGTGTGACGCTGGTACATCACCCACAAAATTACCAACAGCGCGATATGTAACGAAGGCGCTTGGTTGAACGGCTTGTCAAAGCCCGCCAGCACTGCAAACAGCCAGCCGAACACGCCATCCAGCTCCGGCCGTTCGAAGGTGAAACGCAGTGGCCAGATCAAAAAGCAGCTCACCGCGATCACCTGTGCACTGAGCAGGCGTAGCGCATGTTGTTTCAGCTCATGGCGGCTATTGGGCAGCAGCAGGGAAAAGCCATAGAGCAAGTCGATGGACCAGTAGGGCACGATGGTCCACGCCAGGAACGGCATGTGGGTTTCCCAGGCGAACACCAGCGTGCCGACGTCGCTGCGCTGGCTGGTTACCCACGTGGCGAAGCCGTAGGTGCTGAAAAACAGCGGCGCCAGCAACAGCAGCCAGAGGACCGCTGGTTTCAATAAACCGGGTTCGCGCATGCTCAGATCTTCTGTGCCAGGGACACGGAGAAAATGCCCCACTCATCCACACGCTGGGTGATCTTGCGGAAACCCGCCGCTTCAACCAGTTGATCCATTTCTGCCTGGCTGCGACGGCGCATCACCCAGGCCTGGCCCTGGCGGTGGCTGGTCAATGCGCGGGCAATCAGTTCCAGTTGCGGGTGCCACGGCTGGCCGGTGTAGACCAGATAGCCGCCAGGTTCTAGGGCTTCGGCAAGGCCCGCCAGCGAGCCGCCGACCATGGCGTTGTCGGCAAACAGCTCGTATAGCCCGGACACCACCGCCAGGGTGGGCTTGGGGTCCAGCGCGGCGAGGTCCACCCGGTCAAACGCATCGCCTTTGACGAATTGCGCGATATCCCCCAGGCCTTTCTCGCGAATCAGCGCGCCACCGTCGCGCACGTTGATGTCGCTGTAGTCGCGCAGCAGGATTGATTCCGGTAATGGCGACACACCCTGCAAGGCTTCCAGAATGTAGCGGCCGTGACCGGCGGCAATATCGACGATGCGCACTTCGCGATCGTCCCCGCGCAACTTGGCCATGGCCAGGCGCAGCAGTTCTTCAACGTTCAGCTTGCGTTGGCGAATGCCGCGCCAGCCGATGGAGTTGAGGTAGTTGGTGTCGATCATCCGCCCCAAACCGCCCTTGCCGGTGGGCTTGTTGCGGTAGACGTAGTCCAGGGTACTGCCGGAATCGAAGCCGGTGTCGAAGCCGAGTTTGACGCCATCCGAGAGGTTCTTGCCCAGGCCCATGCTGGCGCGGGTCATGCGCCAGTACAGGTCGCGCAGGGAATTGCGCGGCAGTGGCGCGGCGAGGGATTCGGATTCGGCGCAGGTGGCGCCCAGCTTGTCGGCATCGAGCAGCGAAGCGCGGTCCAGCGGGTGCGCGAAGTTTTGCAGGATAAAGCGTTTGGCGCTGTTCACGGCCACCGCGCGGTCGCGTTCGCCGAGGGTGTCGTGGAAGAAGCCGGGCAAGATGTGCAGCTCTTTTTTCAGGCTGCCGAGGCGGTCGAAAAACTGCTGCTGGGGTTTGCGGTGAACTACGAAGTCTGAACCTGAAATCAGCAGTTGCGTCGGCACCTGGATCGCCTGGGCATCGGCTACAACGCGGTCGGCGGCTTCGTACAGGCCGAGCAGCACATTCACCGAGATCGCTTTGGTGATCAGCGGGTCGCTGTCGTAGGACACCACGCGCTGCGGGTCATGGCTGAGGAACTTGGCCTTGACGTAACTGTTGACGAAAAAGTTGCCGCGAAACTTGCGCATCAGCGCCAGGCCGGGCCGTGCGAAGGGCACGTAGAGCTTGACCTTGAACGCGGGGGAGGCCAGCACCAGCGCGCGGATCTTCGGCGCGTAATCGTGCACCCAGGTCGCTGCGATGACCGCGCCGACGCTTTGGGCGATGACGGCAATGTTTTCTTCTTGGATGCTGTACGTGGCGCCGATGTGGTCGCAGAAGGTCTGCACATCCCGTGCGCTGGTGGCGAAGCTTGGGCTGTCGCCGCGCTCGCCGGGGGATTGGCCGTGGCCGCGGGCGTCCCAGGCGAAGAAGTCGAACTGCGGCAGATCAAGCTCATCCACCAGGTGGGCGATGCGACCCGAATGCTCATGGCCGCGATGGAACAGCAGGATCGCCTTTCGCGGCTCATCACCTTGCGGGGCGGTGGCCGGCCAGTGCCGGTAGAAAAGCTCGACGCCATCATGGGTACTGAAGGTGTGTTCTTGCTGTTCGCGCATCGCAAAAATCCTTATGCAATCGGAGAGGTATTTTCTTCTTTGAGGCCTTGGCGTACGCGGTTCACCAGGGTGTAGGCGAGCAGGGCAGCGACTGTCCACATGCCCGCTTCCACCCAACCCGCGCCGAGCCAGCCCAGCGCGACGCCGGTGGCCAGTACACCGAGTACAAAGGCGCGATCACTCTTGCCCATCGGGCCGTCATAGCGCCGCGAGGCACCGACCATTGGCCCGAGTACGCCGGCGTACTCGCTGAACACAGCGAGCAGCGCCACCAGCAGCACTGGCGCCAGGCTCACGCCGGGGATCAAGGCAAAGGGCAGGATCAGCGCACTGTCGGCGATCACGTCGCACAGTTCATTGAGGTAAGCGCCCAGGCGTGACTGCTGGCCGAATTCCCGGGCGAGCATGCCGTCGATGGCATTGAGGGCCATGCGCAGGATCATCCACAGCGGGATCAGCGCAAACAGCCAAAGGTGGGCGGCAAAGCTCGCGATCAGCAGGCCGATCAGCACAGAAACAACACCCGCCAGCACGGTGATTTGGTTGGCGGTGGTGCCGTTGTCGTAGAGGCGCTGCACGAGGGGGCGCAGCAGGTTTTGAAAACGCGGCTTGAGCTGATAGATCGAAATCATGGGGGGTGGCGCTTCCTTGTCCGTGAACCCGCGAAAAACTGTTTGGAGTGTGCCGATTAATCGTGGCCTGCACCAGTGATGGCTCGTGTTTCTGGGGGTTTAATCACGGTCTCGCAGGCGTCGCAGAGTAAATGTGGGAGCGGGCTTGCTCGCGAATGCAGTCGATCAGCCAGTGCAGTGGTGACTGACCCACCGCATTCGCGAGCAAGCCCGCTCCCACAGGGGTTTTGTGTTGTTTTCGAACAAAAATTTCACGCTCCGTGTTATATCGTAACGAATTGTATACATGCGGGCGTTGAGTGGATGCAAGTGGATCTAGAAGCGGATGGCGCCTTGGTTGAGGGCCTTGCGCGTTTTCAGCAGGGCGTGTTTCATGCCCGCAGGCTTCGGCAGGCCGGCATCGGCCTGACGGCACTGGCCGTTTCTGGCTGGGTGCTGGCACTGTTTGTCGCGTTGTTTGCGCCGTTGTCGATCTGGCCGGTGGTGTTGATCAACTGTGCGTCCGCGTTACTGGTGCTGGTGGCCGGTTTGCAATCGGCGTGGTGGGTGGCCGACTGGCGCGCCCAGGCGCTGGAAGAACCCACGACAGCAGTGGTCGAAACAGTCGACGAAGACGCAGGCCTGTATGCGCGTCTTGTGGGGCGTTTGGGCAGCGGGTTGATCGCGCAAATCGGTGCGCCAGTGTTGTGGCTGGGCGGCTGGTCGTTGCTGGCGCTGGTCAGCATCATCCAATTCTGGAACCTGGCATTGCCTGCCGCCGTCGTGGGGCAGTCGGCGAGCATCGGCGCCGCGCTGGCCTTGGCGCTGGCGTTTGGCTTGCTGGTATTTGAGCGTCGCCTGGCGCAGGAAACCGCCGCGCAGTGGCCGGAAGCCTCGCAGCTGGCGCAGTTGAGCCGGGTGGCGATTGTGAGCCTGCTGGTCAGTGCCATTTGCTTGCTGTTCGCTGGCGCGCAATCCGTTTGGCCACTGCGCCTGGCGGTGCTGATCGGCCTGTTGCCTGGCTTGGTCTGCGTGGAGTTTTTGCTCAGAGCCGTACTCTCGCTGTTCAGCCCGCGCCAGCCGCGCGTTGAGCCGCGCCTGATGGCGCAGAGCTTTATCGCCGGGCTGCTGCGCTGGCCGCCGCAACCCTTGCAGGCTTTGCAGCACGAATTGCATAACCGCTTCGGCATCGACCTGCGCCAGATTTGGGCATTCACCTACATGCGCCGGGCATTTTTACCGGTGTTGCTGGTGGTGGTGGCTGTGGGCTGGGCGCTGACCGGCGTGCATGAAGTGCCCCTGCAAGGCCGTGGGATTTATGAGCGCTTCGGCAAACCGGTCGAAGTGTTTGGCCCAGGCCTGCATGCCGGTTTGCCCTGGCCGGTGGGCCGCGTATTGAACGTGGAAAACGGCGTGGTGCATGAGCTGGCCACCAGCGTCAGCGAAGCCGCGGCGCCTGAACTGGCGCCTGCCGAAGGCCCGGCGCCGACCATCGCCAACCGTTTGTGGGACGCCAGCCATGTGAATGACAAGTCCCAGGTGATCGCCAGCAGCAGCGGCGACAAGCAGAGCTTCCAGATCGTCAATATGGACGTGCGGTTCGTGTACCGCATCGGCCTCAGCGATCACGCCGCGCTCGCTGCCACCTATAACGTTGCCGACGTGCCGACGCTGATCCGCAGCACCGCGAGCCGCATTCTGGTTCACGACTTCGCCTCGCGCACCCTCGACGAATTACTCGGCGAACAGCGCACCAGCCTCGCTGAGGAAGTCGGTCGCGCCGTGCAGGCCGACCTGAAAAAACTCGACAGCGGCGTGGAAATTCTCGCCACGGTGGTGGAAGCCATTCACCCACCGGCCGGCGCGGCGAATGCCTATCACGGCGTGCAAGCCGCGCAGATCGGCGCCCAGGCGTTGATTTCCCGCGAGCGCGGCGCGGCCAGCGAACACACCAACCAGGCCTTGCTGCAAGCCAGCACTGCGCGCGATCAGGCCCTGGCCACTGCACGCGAAGTAAATGCCGGCGCCCAGGCGGCGGACCTGCGTTTTGCCGCCGAACAAAAGGCCTACGCCACGGCGGGCCAGGCCTTTGTGCTGGAGCAGTACTTCGGCCAACTGAGCCTGGGCCTGGCCCACGCCAAGCTGCTTATTCTGGATCATCGCTTGGGCGCCGACAGTGCGCCGACAATTGATCTGCGTTCTTTTACTTTGCCGGCCGACCCTTCGGTTCCGCGTAAAGCCGTTCAATAAGGAGTCTGTCTGTTGAGCGCTCATTCTCACGATCACGGTCATCATCATGGCCATCACCACCACCATCATCATGGCGATGAACAGGCCGCTGGCCCTTTCCCTTGGCGGCGCATGGCCTGGGCCTTGTTGTTGGTGCTGTTCGCGGTAGCGGCGGCGAGCCTGGTGCAAGTGCGCTCCGGCGAAGCCACGGTGATTACCCGTTTCGGTAACCCATCGCGCGTGCTGCTCGAGCCGGGCCTGGGCTGGCGCTGGCCGGCGCCGTTCGAAGCGGCGATCCCGGTGGACTTGCGCCTGCGCACCACGTCCAGTGGTTTGCAGGACGTGGGCACGCGCGATGGCTTGCGGATCATCGTGCAGGCTTATGTGGCGTGGCAGGTGCAGGGCGATGCCGACAACGTGCAGCGTTTTATGCGCGCGGTGCAGAACCAGCCGGATGAAGCCGCGCGGCAGATTCGTACCTTTGTGGGTTCGGCGCTGGAAACCACGGCGGCCAGCTTCGACCTGTCCAGCCTGATCAACACCGATGCGAGCCAAGTGCGCATCGCCGACTTCGAGGCGCAGTTGCGCCAGCAGATTGATCAACAATTGCTCACCACCTACGGCGTGCGCGTGGCGCAAGTCGGCGTGGAGCGGCTGACGTTGCCGTCGGTGACGTTGACTGCCACCGTCGACCGCATGCGCGCCGAGCGTGAAACCATCGCCACCGAACGCACCGCCGTGGGCAAACGTGAAGCGGCGCAGATTCGCTCTGCCGCCGAGCGTGACGCGCGCATCGTGCAGGCGGACGCCACGGTGAAAGCCGCCGACATCGAAGCGCAATCACGGGTCGAAGCGGCGCAGATTTACGGCCGCGCCTACGCCGGCAACCCGCAGCTGTATAACCTGCTGCGCTCGCTCGACACCCTGGGCACGGTGGTCACGCCGGGCACCAAGATCATCCTGCGTACTGACGCCGCGCCATTTCGCGCACTGGTGGACGGGCCGAAGGACGTTCAGCCATGACCACGCGTGACAGCCCGGACAGCCCGTGGATCCAGGCCGGGCGCCTGACCTTCCTGGCGCTGTACGCGGTGACCGTGTTGGCAGCGTTGGCCTGGGCGTTTTCCAATGTGCGCCAGATAGACCCGCAAAATCGCGCCGTGGTGCTGCACTTCGGCGCGCTTGATCGTATCCAGAATGCCGGGCTGCTGTTGGCGTGGCCGCAGCCGTTTGAGCAAGTGGTGTTGCTGCCGGCGGCGGACCGGGTGATCGAGCGTAGGGTGGAGAACCTGCTGCGTTCAGACACCGCGATCCAGGCCGATCGCGTGGCCAGCTTTGCCACGCCATTGAGCGATGCGCTGGCCGGTTCCGGTTACTTGCTGACCGGCGACGCGGGCGTGGTGCAACTGGATGTACGGGTGTTTTACAAGGTCACCGAGCCCTACGCGTTCGTGCTGCAGGGCGAGCATGTTTTGCCCGCGCTGGATCGCCTGGTCACTCGCAGCGCGGTAGCGCTGACGGCGGCGCGCGACCTGGACACCATATTGGTAGCGCGCCCTGAACTGATCGGCACCGATAACGGCGCCGCCGAGCGTCGTGAACGGCTGCGCGGTGATCTGGTGCGAGGCATCAACAAACGTTTGACGGAGTTGGCGTCCACCGGTTTGGGGTTGGGCATTGAAGTCACCCGTGTGGATGTGCAATCGAGCCTGCCGGGCCCGGCGGTGAATGCGTTCAACGCCGTGCTCACGGCCAGTCAGCAAGCTGATAAAGCCGTCGCCAATGCGCGCACCGACGCGGAAAAGCTCACGCAGAGCGCCACTCAGGATGCTGATCGTTTGGTGCAAGTCGCCCACGCTCAGGCCAGCGAGCGCCTCGCCAACGCCCAGGCGCAAACCGCTACCGTCGCGAGCCTTGCGCAGGTCAAGGACCCAGGCTTGCTGCTGCGGCTGTACCGCGAGCGCCTGCCGAAAATCCTCGGCCAGGCTGGCTCCGTAACCACGGTCGACCCCAAAGACGACTCCCGCTTGATCATTCAGGGAGCCGAACAATGAGCGCACCCATGCTGACGTCCGCCGAGCAGCGCAGTGCTGCGCGGCAATTGACCCTGGCCATGCTGGCGTTGGGCTTGTTGATATTGGGTTTGGTGTGGCGCTGGTTGGCGCCGGATCAAACGGGGGTGAGCCAGTTATTGCTGGGCGTGGCTTCTTTATTAGTGGCCGTGCCGGTGATGCGTTCTGCGTGGTACAGCCTGCGTTTCCCAAGCCTGCATGGCATCACTGACCAATTGATCGCCCTGGCGATGATGGGCGCATGGGCCACGGGTGATCTGCTGACCGCCGCGCTGCTGCCGATCATCATGATCTTCGGCCATGTGCTGGAAGAGCGCAGCGTGATCGGCTCTCAGGAAGCGATTCACGCCCTGGGCAAACTGACCCGCAGCCATGCGCGGCTGGTGCGGGCCGACGGCAGCATCGTTGAAGTGGATAACGGCACGTTGAACACCGGCGATATCGTCGAAGTGCGTGCCGGTGACCGAGTGCCCGCCGACGGCGTGGTGCTGTCCGGTCAGGCCAGCCTGGACACGGCGCCGATTACCGGTGAGTCGGTACCGCTGGAAGCCAGTGTGGGCGTGCAGGTGTTTGGCGGAGCGATCAACCTGGATGGCCTGCTGCGCTTGCAGGTGACGCGCACCGGTGATGAGTCGACGCTGGGCAAGGTGATCGCGTTGATGCAGAACGCCGAGCGCTCCAAGCCGCCGATCACGCGGCTGCTGGAGCGTTATGCCGGCAGTTATATGGTGTTGGTGTTGCTGCTGGCGGCGGTGACCTGGTTTGTGACCAATGACGCCCAGGCAATGTTGGCCGTGCTGGTGGCGGCGTGCCCGTGTGCCTTGGTGTTGTCGGCGCCGGCCACGGCGATTGCGGGGATTGCCGTCGCGGCGCGGCATGGGATTTTGATTCGCAGCTCGGCGTTTCTGGAAGAGCTGGCGGACCTGACGTCATTGGTGGTCGACAAGACCGGCACGCTGACGTTTGGCACGTTGCGGTTGCAGTCCATCGAGACCACCGCGCCGGATCGGCAGGTGTTATTGAACCTGGCAGCCAGCCTGGGTTCGGCGAGTAGCCACCCGGTCAGCCGCGCGTTGGCGGGGTTGGCGACGCAGGAGCAGATGCTGGCGTTGACCGATATCCGCGAGCGCCAAGGCCTTGGCGTAGTGGCGCAGACCGATCAAGGCGAGGCGGCGCTGGGGCGGCCGGAGTTGTTCGAGCAGTTGGGCATTACCACCACGGCGGTTCCCATTCATGACGGGCCGATTGCCGGGCTGGCGTTGAACGGTCAGTTTCTGGCGTGGATGTTGCTGGCGGACAGCGTCAAGCCGGAAGCACGCCAGGCCCTGCAAGAGCTGCGGGATTTGGGCCTGGGCCGTCAGTTGCTACTGACCGGCGACCGTCAAAGTGTTGCCGACAGCCTGGCGCTGGACGTGGGCATCAGCGACGTCGAAGCCCAGGCCTTGCCGGAAGACAAACTCAACCGCGTGCTGGGGGAGATCAGCAGCGGCTTTCGGCCAATGGTGGTGGGCGACGGCATCAACGATTCGCTGGCACTCAAGGCGGGAGTGGTCGGCGTGGCGATGGGCGCGGGCGGGGCGGATATTGCCTTGGCGTCGGCGGACGTGGTGTTGATCGGCAGCGATTTGCGCCGCTTGGGCACCTGTGTGCGGTTGAGCCGACAGTGCCGACACACGCTGCAGGTTAACGTGATCATCGGCCTGGGCTGGACGCTGGCTATTGTGGTGTTCGCCGCATTTGGCTGGTTGGGCGCGGCGGGCGCCATGATTGCAGCGGTGCTGCATAACCTCAGCACCTTGTTGGTGCTGGGTAATGCCGGGCGTTTGCTACGCTTCCAGGAGCCCCTTTTGAAGCTCGACGAATAATTGTTGGAAATATTTGCACAGGGCTGTAACGCCGATGAGGGACCTCACTCTAGTGGTATGTCGAGACTGAACAATCCGTTTGGACCGACTCCACAACCGATCATGAGGAAACAACAATGAACTTCAAATCCGCTGCTGCTGGTGCCGCCCTCGCAATGGCCGCCGCTACCATGTTTGCTGGTGTAGTCACTCAGGCTCAAGCCGCTGACACCGCTGTGCACTGCTACGGCATCAACGCCTGCAAAGGCCAGAACGATTGCAAAACCAAAGACCACGCCTGCAAAGGTCAGGGTTCTTGCAAAGGCCAGGGTTTCAAGGTTCAAGCCAGTGCTGACGCCTGCACCAAGGCTGGCGGCAAAGTCGGCGAATAACCGGCACCGAGTGCTCTCGCAGCGGATGCCCCCACCGCTGCGGACACTTTGCCCAGGAGTGTTTGATGTCCGCTTCCCTTCCAAGTCTGGGTTACGGCCTGGGTTTACGCAGTGAGTACTATCAGCAGATCCTTGAACAATCGCCGGCCGTGGATTGGTTCGAAGTGATCTCCGAGAATTATCTGGTCCAGGGTGGCAAAGCCTCGTACTACCTGGACGCGATTGCCGAGCGCTATCCCCTGGTGATGCATGGCGTGTCCCTGTCTATCGGTGGGCCGCATGCCCTCGATACCGATTACCTGAAACAAATAAAGCAGCTCGCCGAGCGCATTCAGCCCGCGTGGATTTCCGATCATCTGTGCTGGAGCCGTGGCAGTGCACACCAGTTGCACGATTTGCTGCCCCTGCCATACACCGAAGAAAGCCTTTACCACGTGGCCGCCCGCGTTCGCCAAGTGCAGGACGTGCTGCAGCGCCCGCTGGTGCTGGAAAATGTCTCCAGCTACGTGCGCTCCAAGGCGGATGAGTTTACCGAGTGGGAATTCCTCAACGCGCTGGCCCATCTCACCGGCTGCCAGCTGCTGCTGGACGTTAATAATGTGTACGTAAGTTCGCGTAACCATGGTTTTGACGCGTGGACGTTTATTCGCAGCCTGCCACCGCAAAGCATTCGCCAACTGCACCTGGCAGGGCATATGGACTACGGCGACTACGTGGTCGATACCCATGACCACCCGGTGTGTGACCCGGTGTGGGCGCTGTATCAACAGACGCTCGAACACTTGGGCCCGGTGTCGACCTTGTTGGAGCGCGATGACCATTTTCCGCCGTTCGAGGAGCTGCTCACCGAGTTGAGCAAAGCCCGCGAACTGGGCGCGACCGCGTTGGCCAGGAGGACGCTATGCGCCTGACCGACTGGCAGTTGGCCTTCGAACAGCACCTGTTATCTGAAACCTCCATCGCCAACAGCGGCTTTGCCGCCACGTTAATCGGCGGGCCGACGCTGGACGTGGACACGGGCCTGGCGATTTATCACAACGCCTATGTGTCGCGGTTGCAAGAAGTGTTGCGCCATGACTTCGGCGCGATCTGGTATTGGCTGGGCGACGATGAATTCGCGTTACTGACAGAGGCCTATGTGCGCCGTTATCCCTCCGCCCACTACAGCTTGCGCTGGCTTGGCGAACGCTTCCCGGCGTTTATTGCGCAGCACCTAGTGGCTGAGCAAAGCCCGCCGCTGGTTGAACTGGCGCGCCTGGAATGGGCGTTTACCCTGGCGTTCGATGCGCCGCAGGGCGAGCCGCTGAGCCTGAACGACATGGCCTCGCTGCCGCCTGAAGACTGGCCGGGTTTGCAGGTCACCCTGGCGCCTTCGGTGCAGCAGGTGCTTTGCCATTTCAACAGCGTGGCGATCTGGCGGGCCAGCAAGGACGAGTCGGATTTCCCCGACAGCCTCGCGCTTGAGTCGGCGCAGATTTGCCTGGTTTGGCGCCATCAGAACGTATGTCACTACCGCAGCCTGGAACCTGCAGAAGCCTGCGCCCTGGCGGGCATGGTGACCACCGGCTGGAATTTTTCAGAACTGTGCGCTGAGCTGGCAGTCACTTATGCAGAGGGTGCCCCTTTGCAGGCCGTTACATGGCTGAAACAGTGGATCCAGGACGGTTTGCTCGAGCGCCGATTTCCATAGAGGAGCGCTATCAAATCGATAGCCTCCTACTTTGTCTTCGGATGGACTACCCTCACACCAGACGTCTGAAACAAGGGGGGACTCGTCATGCTCGCGCAACTTCCACCGGCCTTACAGAATCTCAAGTTACCGCTGCGTCTTCGACTCTGGGACGGCCATGAATTCAACTTGGGCCCCGAGCCCAGCGTGACCATCGTGGTGAAGGACCCCACGATCGTCAGTCAACTGACCCATCCCACGCTTAACTCACTCGGCGAGGCCTTTATTGAGGGCAGGCTGGAGCTGGAAGGCTCGATTGCCGAAGTGATCCGGGTGTGTGACGAATTGAGTACCGCCCTGGTTGATGATGAGGACACGCACCCCGTGCGTTCGATCCACGACAAGGCGACTGACGCCGCGGCGATTTCCTACCATTACGACCTGTCCAACGAGTTTTACCAGCTCTGGCTGGACCAGGACATGGCGTACTCCTGCGGTTACTTCGAGACCGGCAGCGAATCCATCGACCAAGCCCAACAAGACAAATTTCGCCACCTGTGCCGCAAATTGCGTCTGCAGCCGGGGGAATATTTGCTTGATGTGGGCTGCGGATGGGGCGGGCTGGCGCGCTTTGCTGCGCGGGAGTTCGGCGCGAAAGTGTTCGGCATTACCCTGAGCAAGGAGCAGTTGGCGCTGGCTCGGGAGCGTGTGAAAGCCGAGGGCCTGGACGATCAGGTCGACCTGCAACTGCTCGACTACCGCGACCTGCCACAAGATGGCCGTTTCGACAAAGTGGTCAGCGTGGGCATGTTTGAACACGTCGGCCACGCCAACCTGGCCGAGTACAGCAAAACCCTGTTTGGCGCCGTGCGTGAAGGCGGCCTGGTGATGAACCACGGGATTACCGCCAAGCACACCGATGGTCGCCCGGTAGGCCGTGGCGCGGGTGAGTTTATCGAGCGTTACGTATTCCCCAACGGTGAACTGCCGCACCTGGCAATGATGACCGCCGAACTCAGCGAAGCAGGGCTGGAAGTGGTCGACGTTGAAAGCCTGCGCCTGCACTACGCACGTACCCTGGACCATTGGAGCGAGCGCCTGGAGGACAACCTGGAAGCGGCGGCGAAAATGGTACCGGAGCAAGCGTTGCGCATCTGGCGGCTGTACCTGGCCGGCTGCGCCTACGCGTTTGCGCGTGGCTGGATCAACCTGCATCAGATACTCGCGGTGAAGCCCCATGCCGATGGCAGCCATGAACTGCCGTGGACGCGGGAGGATATCTACCGCTGATCTTCAAAACACTGCACATCAAAAAACTGTGGGAGCTGGCTTGCCTGCGATAGCGGTGTATCAGGACCAGATGAGTCGACTGATAGACCGCCATCGCAGGCAAGCCAGCTCCCACATTTGTTATGTGTTGTTTGTTAGAGAATCGGTGAAATCAAACGCGCCACCCGCATGCCCAGCTGTTGAAGCCTGCGGGTCTCGCGGCTTTCTTCTTTGCTGACCTCATGGGCCAGGGCAAAGTCAGCCAGCAGCATCTGCTCTACTTCGCTGGCAAACGCCTCGTCCACCGTCAGCAACATCACCTCGAAATTCAGCCGGAACGAACGGTTGTCCATGTTCGCGCTGCCGATGGCGCTGATTTCACTGTCCACCAACACCACCTTCTGATGCAGAAACCCCGGTGTGTAGCGGAACACCCGCACCCCGGCGCGTACGGCTTCGATCGCGTAAAGGCTTGAGGCGGCGTAGACAATTTTGTGATCAGGACGCGACGGCAGCAGCACGCGCACGTCTACGCCGCGCAGTACAGCCAGACGCAGGGCAGAGAACACGGCTTCATCCGGGATGAAATACGGGCTGGTGATCCACACCCGTTCGGTGGCGGCGTGAATGGCCTCGACGAAAAACAGCGAGCAGGTTTCATACGGGTCGGCCGGGCCGCTGGCGAGCAACTGGCAGAGCACGCCGTCTTCGGGGTAGGTGTCCGGCAGAATCAGCGGCGGCAATTCGCGCGCGGCCCAGAACCAGTCTTCGGCAAACGACTCTTGCAGGCACGCCACCACCGGGCCGGTGACTTGCACATGGGTGTCGCGCCATGGCGCCAAAGGCGGCTTTTTGCCAAGGTATTCGTCGCCGACGTTATGCCCGCCGACAAACCCGGTAATGCCGTCCACCACCACAATTTTGCGGTGGTTGCGAAAGTTGACCTGGAAGCGATTGAGCCAGCCGCTGCGAGTGGCGAAGGCTTTGACTTTGACCCCGGCGTCGCGCAGCGATTGCACATAACGGTGGGGGAGGGCGTGGCTGCCGATGCGGTCGTAGAGCACATGAATGTCGACGCCTTCGGCTGCTTTTTCCTTCAGCAAGGTATGTAACTGCCTGCCAAGCTCGTCGTCATGAATGATGAAGAACTGAAACAGCACCGCCGTTTTGGCGTTGCGAATGGCTTCGAAGATCGCGCCAAAGGTGGCGTCGCCATTGATCAACAAGCGCACTTCGTTGTTGGCCAGGCACGGCATGCGCCCCAGCTTGGGCATCGCGCGCAGCGACGCGTAGGCGCTGGAATTGCGCGCGGCCAGGGCTTCTTCGACCCACGGGCGCCAGTTCAGCTCGGTGATCGCCTTGTGCATTTCCTGGTTGGCCTGGCGCCGCGCCTGGATGTACGCGTCGAAGGTACTGCGGCCAAAAATCAGGTAGGGAATCAGCGTGAGGTAAGGCATGAACATCAACGACAACGCCCAGGCGATCGAGCCTTGGGCGGTCCTGACGGTCAGCACCGCGTGGATGGCGGCGAGGGTCCCGAGAAAATGCAGCGAGGCAATGAAGTAGGCGAGCAGGTGCGGGCCAAAAAAATCCATGAACGACATCTCTCCAGACAGTCCAGTGCCTAACAGACCATGTCTGACGGCGATTGTCGCTATTTTATTTGCCGTGCAACACTGGCGGCTTTGCGGCGTCTAACGCCCACAATTACCCAGGAGTTACCCGATGAATGCTCGTCTGCTAAGTTTGGCCATGGTTGTTGGTTTGTCGCTGCCCGTGGCGGCTCAGGCGCAGATGCTGGCGCCGGGTTTGTGGGAATTGACCACCAGCAATATGAAAGTCGATAACCAGGACCTACCGGACCTTTCGCTGATCCTCGGCCAACTGAAACAACAGATGACCCCTGAGCAGCGCGCGATGCTGGAAAAACAGGGCATCACCATGGCCGGCAAAGGCGTGCAAGTGTGCCTGACACCGGCGCAGGTCGCCTCCGATTCGATCCCCCTGACGGACCCGCAATCGGGCTGCAAACAGGAAGTGACCGAGAAGAGTGGCAACCAGTGGAAATTCCGCTTCAGCTGCCCGAAAGCCCAAGGCACCGGCGTGGCCACTTTCAAGAGCCAGCAGGAATTCACCACCACGGTTAATGGCACTTTCAATGCCACCGGCATTCAGCAGAAAGGCAGCCTCGACAGCCACGCCCAGTGGCTGGGCATCGATTGCGGTACGGTCAAACCTCGCGCTTAACGCACAAAGTGCAGCGGCAAACCCTGGCAGCTGTCGACCACCTGGCCGTCGTGCCACGCCAGGTGGCCTGACACCAGCGTGGTGCTGACGCTGTGACGCAAGCTGCGCTCGGCGAACGGCGTCCAGCCGCAGCGTGCCAGAATCGGCTGGCTGCTCACCGGTTTGCCTTCGGGCTCGGGCTGGATCAGCACCAGGTCGGCCCAGTAGCCCTCGCGCAAGTAACCACGATCAGGAATGGCGAACAGGTCAGCCACGCGGTGACTGGTTTTCGCCACCAGCGTAGTCAGCGGCAGGTGCCCGTCAGCCACCAATTCCAGTAGCGCCGGCAGTGCGTGCTGCACCAGCGGCAGCCCGGACGGCGCTTCGCGATAGCCCAACTGTTTTTGCGCCCAGGTATGCGGCGCATGGTCACTGCCAATCACATCCAGGCGATCACTCAGCAAGGCCAGGCGCAGCGCGTCGCGGTCGGCGCGGGTCTTGATCGCCGGGTTGCATTTGATCTGGTGGCCGAGGCGGTGATAGTCACGGTCATCAAACAGCAAGTGGTGCAGGCAGACCTCGGCGGTGATGCGTTTTTCCGCCAGGGGTTTGTCTTCGAACAGCGCCAACTCGCGGGCGCTGGTGAGGTGCAGCACGTGCAGGCGCGTGCCGTGACGCTTGGCCAATTCCACCGCAAGCGAGGATGAGCGATAGCAGGCTTCGGCGTCGCGGATCAGCGGGTGAGCGACGGCGGGAATGTGCTCGCCAAAGCGCTCGCGCAGGCGTTGCTCGTTGGCCAGGATGCTGGGCGTGTGTTCGCAATGGGCCAGCAAAATGGTCGGCACTTCGGCAAACAATCGCTCCAGAATTCGCGGGTCGTCCACCAACATATTGCCGGTGGAGGCACCCATGAACACTTTGACCCCGGCGACTTCCCGCGGGTCGAGGGCGGCGACGGTGTCGAGGTTGTCGTTGCTCACGCCAAAGTGAAAGCCATAGTTGGCCACCGAGTGCAGCGCAGCGCGGCGTTTTTTATCGGCCAGGGCTTCCAGGTTCAACGTGGCGGGGTTGGTGTTGGGCATGTCCATGAAGCTGGTGATGCCACCCGCGACCGCTGCGCGGGATTCGCTGTAGAAGCTGCCTTTGTCCGGCGCGCCGGGTTCGCGAAAGTGCACCTGGTCGTCGATCATGCCCGGCAGCAACCACTGACCTGCAGCGTCGATTTCCACCGGCTCGTTGTAGCCTTCCAGGCTGGCGGCGATCTTCTCGATACGGCCATTGGCGACCAGCATATCGGCGTCGAATTCCTGGCCTTCATTGACCAGGCGGGCGTTGCGAATCAGCACGCGGCTCATGGTTCAGAACTCGTTTTGCAGGGCTTTGTAGCCACGCACCAAATCGACGTTGGTGCGCGCCACGTCCTCGGAAAACTCCGAGGCGCTGACGCTGACCGGCGGGAATTGCGACAGGTCGGTGTTCGGCCCGATGCGGGTGGTGGAAGGCACGTAGAACGCGTCGGGCAGGTCGCGGCCGTCGACCACCGAGTTGTGGCGCACCACGCAGCCGTCGCCCACGGCACAGTTGAACAACACGCTGTTGAAGCCGATAAACACGCGGTCGCCGACGGTGCAGGGGCCGTGGACGATGGAGCGATGCGCAATCGAGGTAAATTCGCCGATGGTGACCGCTGCGCCGGATTTGGAGTGGATGACCACGCCGTCCTGGATGTTCGAGTTGGCGCCGATGGTGATCGGGTCCATGGCGCCGCTGGCGTCGACTTCGTCGGCGCGGATGACCGCGTAGGGGCCAACGAATACGTTCTCGCCGATGATGACTTTGCCGCAGATGATCGCGGTCTTGTCGACGTAGGCCGACTCGGCAATCACCGGCAGGTCGCCGGAAGGGTTCTTGCGAATCATGCTGTGGGCTCCGTGATGATGTGGACGTGGTTGCCGTCGATGGCGTTGTAGAAGCAAGTGAGCCGGCCGGTGTGGCAGGCAGGACCGCGTTGGTCGACGATCAGCAGCACTGCGTCGCCGTCGCAATCCAGGCGTGCTTCGACCAACTGTTGCCAGTGGCCGGAGCTTTCGCCTTTGCGCCACAGCTGCTGGCGCGAGCGTGACCAGTAGCAAACCTGCCCGGTGGCCAGGGTTTCGTTGAGGGCCTGGCGGTTCATCCAGGCCAGCATCAACACCTCGCCGCTGCGGTGTTGCTGGGCGATGGCGGCAATCAAGCCATCGCTGTTCCACGGCAGGGCGTCGAGCACGCTGTCGAGTGGAAAGCGGCTGCCGAGGGCAGCCTTTTCCAGGTCGAGCATGCTCAAGGTCATGGCTTGCTCAGGGCGGCGCACAGGGTGTTGAGGTTGTATTCGAACAGACCGGTAAAGGTACTGGCCGGGCCTTCGGCTGCGAGGGCGTCGGAGTACAAGGTGCCGCCGATCTGCGCGCCGCTTTCGTCAGCGATCTGCTTGAGCAGGCGCGAGTCCTTGATGTTTTCCATGAACACGGCCTTGACCTTGTCTTTGCGGATCTGGGTGATCAGCGCGGCGACTTCGGCAGCAGACGGCTCACGTTCGGTGGACAGGCCCTGTGGCGCGAGGAACTGAATGCCATAGGCCTGGCCCAGGTAACCGAACGCGTCATGGGAGGTGACGATGCGGCGGTTGCCCGGTGGCAGCGCGCCGAACTTGGCCTTGGCTTCGGCCAGCAAACGGTAGATTTCTTTCAGGTAGGTTTGGCTGTTGCGCTGGTAGTCCGCCTTGTTGGCCGGGTCGGCGGCCACCAGTGCCTTGGTGATGTTGTTTACATAGATTTCGGCGTTGGCCAGGTTGTGCCAGGCGTGCGGGTCGGGGATGGTCTCGCCGTCTTCTTCCATGGTGTGGGAGATCACGCCTTTACTGGCGGTGACCACCGTGGCTTTGGTCTCGGTGCTGGTCACCAGACGGTCCAGCCATGGCTCGAAGCCGAGGCCGTTCTTGATGATGACCTTGGCCTTGAGCAACGCTTTGGCGTCGTCCGGTGTCGGCTCATAGGTGTGGGCGTCGGAGTCGGGGCCGACCATGTTGCTGATCTGGATGTGGTCGCCACCAATCTGGTGGGTCATGTCATCGAGGATACTGAAGCTGGTGACCACCTGGAGTTTGTCGGCGGCCTGGGCCATCGACAGGGGCAGCAGGATACTGAACAGCACGAGTAAAGCGCGCATCGGGAAACACCTCATTGGGATGTAAGAGAGGGCGGGCGGCGCAGCAAACCGTGCACCGGACCGAAAACCACGGACAGCAAATACCCAGCGCCAGCCACCAGCACGATGGCCGGGCCGCTGGGCAGTGAGTAATAAAACGACAGCAACAAACCGAACCACACCGACAGGCATCCCAGCACCGCCGATACTGCGATCAACACCGGCAGGCGCCGGCTCCAGAAACGTGAAGCAATGGCCGGCAACATCATTAAGCCCACTACCATCAAGGCGCCGATGGCCTGGAAACCGATCACCAGGTTCAGCACCACCAGGGTCAGGAACACACCGTGGGCGAGTGGGCCGAGGCGGCTGACGGTTTGCAGGAACAGCGGGTCGAGGGTGTCCAGCAATAGCGGTTTGTAGATCACCGCCATGGCGATCAGGCTGAAACTGGAGACCCAGAGCATGCCGGTGAGGGTGGTTTCATCCACCGCCAGGGCCGAGCCGAACAACAGGTGCAGCAGGTCCAGGCGTTTGCCGGCGATGCCGAGGATCAGCACGCCGGCGGCGAGGGAGATCGGGTAGATGGCGGCGAGGCTGGCGTCTTCACGCAGGCCGGTGCGGCGGGTGATCCATGCAGATAAACCCGCCATGCTCAGGCCAGCGCCAAGGCCGCCAATGGTCAAGGCAGGCAAGCTGATGCCGGCAAACCAGAAGCCCAGGGCAGCGCCGGGCAAGATGCCGTGGGCTACGGCGTCACCGATCAGGCTCATGCGTCGCAGGATCAAAAAAACGCCCAATGGCGCAGTGCTGCACGCGAGTACAAGCCCGCCGATGAGGGCGCGGCGCATGAAGACAAAATCCTGGAACGGCATCCACAGGTGGGCAGCGAAGTGCATCAGGCCACCTGCATGTGCGGTTGCGGGCGTATCAGCTCTTTGCTGGTGCCGAACACGCAGCCGGTGCTTTTGATCTGCACCACGTTCTGGGTGTGATGGCGCACGGAGGCGAGGTCGTGACACACGATGACCACCGTGCGGCCTTCATCGTGCCAGGCGTGCACGTGTTTCCAGCACAAGGCCTGGCCTTCCTCGTCGAGGGCCGCATGGGGTTCGTCGAGCAGCAACACCGGCGCTTCGGCCAGGCTCATACGGGCGAGCAGGGCGCGTTGCAATTCGCCGCCGGACAACGCCATCAGCGGGCGGTGTTCAAGGCCGGTCAGGCACCAGTCCTCCAGCACCGCTTGCAGGCGCTGGCTGCGTTGTTCCGGGGTGAGCTGGGTGCCCCAGAAACCGGCGGCGACCAGTTCTTGCAGGCTGATCGGAAATTGGCGGTCAAGGTGTTGCTGCTGGGGCAGAAATGACAGGCCGCCACGGCGTGGAACATCCACCGTGACCTTGCCCGCCAGCGGCTTTTGCAGGCCGGCGATGACTTTGAGCAGGCTGCTTTTGCCAGTGCCGTTGGCGCCGATGATGCCAGTGAGGGTGCCTTTCTCCAGTGTGAGGTCCAGAGCAGGCGTCAGCGGTTGGCCGGGGGCGCCCCAGCGCAAAGCGTTACAGGTGATCATGCAGGGTTTCTCGTCCAGCGGCTTTCAGCCACGGCATCGTGCGCGTGCAGGCTTTCGGCGTGGATCACTTTCAGGTGGAAGGCTTTGACGGCATCCGAGCGTTTCAAGGCGAGGTTCAGGCGGCGGGCGGCGTCTTCGCAGAACATCAGGTTCTGCCCGTTGGCCAGGGCGAAGGCTTGTTCGTCCGCGCGTTTTACAGCGGTTTGCACGGCGGTGCCGAGGGCGGCTTCTACGTCGTCGATCAGCGCGCTGAGCGGCATATTGGGCAGCGTTTCATCCAATTGAATTGATAGCTGCGCGCTGCTGCGCTGGCTGTGAGGCGTGGCGACAATGCCGTTGGCGCTGCCGAGCCAGGTCAACACGTCTTCATGCTGCAACGGCGTGTTGGCGAAATCGGCGAGAAATTGCTGCTGAATCAACTGCCTGGCGAGGGCAGCGGAGCACGGGCAGGTTGAGGAATAGGTAACGTCAATTTTTAGTTCCACGTGGAACATCTGGTTTTCAAGACGCGCTTCGATGCTGACCGGGTAGCCTTTCCAGCCGGCTAACGGGCTGACCAACGCCGCCCGTTTGAGCAGCAAGTCTGTGTGAATGCGCAGGTAGGCGTTCTTAGATAAACCTTCATGACTCTCCAGAAAGCGCTCAAGTAGAGTACGCAGGAGCGCAGGCGTTAGCGGCTGTTGGTCGAGCATTTCCAGCGCCAGGTAGAGGCGTGACATATGAATGCCACGGGCTTCGCCGTCGTCCAGGCTTACACCTGCATCGGCGGTGGCGGTCAGGCGCTGGCCATCGATGAGGATCGGCAGGGCGATGCCGCACATGCCAACCCAATCGAGTGGCAAGGCTTGGCGTGAAGCCTGCGCGGCGATATCCGGCAGAGTCAGCGCATTCATGGGCAGGTCCATCGTTGGAAATAAAAAGACATGTTATATTATAACTATTGAGTCGACGACGATTTTTCTATTCCAGTCTTTCTTCAGTCATGTCGAGCAGGGACGCTCCTTTATTTGCGGTATTTGTCATGCACAGACGTCAGCTCCTTAACCTGCTGCTGGTCAGCCCCCTGTTCACCTTGCCTTTGGGGGCCTACGCCACGCAGATCCGCAATGCGCGCCTGTGGCGCTCGGACGATAAACTGCGGCTGGTGTTCGACCTCAGCGGCCCGGTGCAATACAAGACGTTTTCCCTGACTTCGCCGGAACGCGTGATCATCGACCTGAGCGGTTCCGGGCTCAGCGGTGACTTCTCGCAACTTGCGCTGAAAAACAGCGGCATTACGTCGATCCGCTCGGGGCATTTCGGCAAGGGCGACACGCGAATCGTGCTGGACCTGGCCTCGCCGATGCAGCTCAACAGCTTCTTGTTGCCGCCGCAGGATGGCCAAGGCCATCGCTTGGTACTCGACCTGACCAGCGCCACTCAGGCGCCTCGCCAGATCGCCGCTGAACCGTTGCCGCTGATTGCGCCGGTGGACAAAGCCCATCCCAAGCGCGACATCATTGTGGTGGTCGATCCCGGCCACGGCGGCAAAGACCCTGGCGCCATTGGCTCCAAGGGCCAGCGCGAAAAAGACGTGGTGCTGTCGATCGCCCAACTGCTGGCCAAACGCTTGAAGCGCGAGAAGGGCTTTGACGTGAAACTGGTACGCAACGACGACTTCTTCGTGCCGCTGCGCAAGCGCGTGGACATCGCGCGTCAGCACAAGGCCGACATGTTTATCTCGGTGCACGCCGACGCCGCGCCACGCCTTACGGCCTCGGGCGCTTCGGTGTATGCGCTTTCGGAAGGCGGCGCTACCTCCGCCACCGCGCGCTTCATGGCGCAACGCGAAAACGGCGCCGACTTGTTGGGCGCCACCACGCTGCTCAATCTGAAGGACAAGGATCCGATGCTGGCCGGGGTGATTCTCGACATGTCGATGAACGCCACTATCGCGTCGAGCTTGCAGCTGGGCAGTTCGGTATTGGGCAGCCTGCAAAACATCACCACGCTGCATCAGAAGCGTGTGGAGCAGGCCGGTTTTGCGGTGCTCAAATCACCGGATGTGCCGTCGATTCTGGTAGAAACCGGGTTTATCTCCAACACCCAGGACGCCCAGCGGCTGGTCACGGCGCGTCATCAACAGGCCGTAGCCGATGGCCTGTTTGAAGGCCTGAAAAAGTACTTCCAGAAGAACCCGCCGATGAACAGCTACATGGCCTGGGTTCAGGAACAGCAGAACGGCCAGGTCTAGCAGCCGGTAATACGGCTGCACGTGAACTTGGCGCTGGCGCCACCGGAACTGGAAAACCGGTTGAGGGTGGTCCAGCCCACGCGGCGCGTGTAGCCGACCCACGCCTCACCATCGGACGCCAACCCGGTAAAGAACGTCAGCTGCCCGTAGCGGCTGTTGGTCTGTGCCCAATAGCGCTTGCCGATCACCTCAAAACCGCGCAAATACGTGGTGCTTCCCATCGTCGCCACACTGTAGGCATTGCCCAGCGGGTCTACACACGCCAGCAGGTTGGCACTGCGCGTGCAGTTTGCCAGCAGGCTCGGTGCCTGCGCGCAGGCTGGTCCCGCAGCTGCTAAAAACAGGGCGCACAGCAGGTATTTCATAAGTGTTCTCGGGGCAGGAAAGTGGCCAAGCATTGCGCCCTTCGTCGTGACGAGCAAGGGGGATTAGCTTATTTGTATTGTTATACTATAACATTGAAAGTCAGCCCGACCCGTGACGCGCTTTCCATGACTGAACAAGACCTGCTCGCTCAACCGCCTGCCGATTACATGAACGACGCCCAGCAAGCCTTCTTCCGCGCGTTGCTGCTGACCCAGCGTGATGAGCTGCAAGCTCGCATCGAGGCTGAGTTTCTGGCGTTGCGCGAGCAGGAAACCAACAGCGACCTGGCCGATGTGGGCGCCGCCGAAGAGCAGCGCCAGTGGCAACTGCGCCTGCTGGAGCGCGAAAAAAAGCTTTTGGACAAGATCGATGACGCCCTGGAGCTGCTGGCCCGCGGCGAATACGGCTGGTGCCGCGAAACCGGCGACCCCATCGGCCTGCAACGTCTGCTGCTGCGGCCCACAGCAACCTTGAGTATCGAAGCCAAAGAACGTGAAGAGCTGCGCGAACGCCATAAACGGGCGATTTGACCGGCCACCCCTGATGAGGATTACCTGATGACCAATCGTCTCCCCGTTACCGTGTTGTCCGGCTTCCTCGGCGCCGGTAAAAGCACGCTGCTCAACTATGTCCTGCGTAACCGCGAAAACCTGCGGGTGGCAGTGATCGTCAACGACATGAGCGAGATCAACATCGACGGCAGCGAGGTCCAGCGCGACGTCACCCTCAACCGCGCCGAAGAAAAACTGGTGGAGATGAGCAACGGCTGCATCTGCTGCACTTTGCGGGAAGACTTGCTGGAAGAGGTCGGAAAACTCGCCAAGGAAGGTCGGTTCGATTACCTGTTGATCGAATCCACCGGTATCTCAGAGCCGTTGCCCGTTGCTGAAACCTTCACCTTCCGCGATGAAAACGAGCAAAGCCTGGCCGACGTTGCGCGGCTGGACACCATGGTCACCGTGGTTGACGGCATGAACTTCCTGCTCGACTACCAGGCCGCCGAAAGCCTGGCCTCACGCGGCGAAACCCTGGGCGAAGACGACGAGCGCTCGATTACCGACTTGTTGATCGAGCAGATCGAATTCGCCGACGTGATTTTGATCAGCAAGATCGACCTGATCAGCAGCCACGAACGTGAAGAGTTGATCGCCATCCTCGAACGCCTCAACGCGCAGGCCGAAATCATTCCGATGGTCATGGGCGAAGTGCCGCTGAACAAGATCCTCAACACGGGTCGTTTCGACTTCGAGCGCGCCGCTCAAGCGCCGGGTTGGTTGCAGGAATTGCGCGGTGAGCATGTGCCGGAAACCGAAGAGTACGGCATTGCGTCCACGGCTTACCGTGCCCGGCGCCCGTTTCATCCGCAGCGTTTTTTCGACTTTATCGACCGCCCGTGGGTGAACGGCAAACTGCTGCGTTCCAAAGGTTTTTTCTGGCTGGCCAGCAAGCATCAGGACGCTGGCAGCTGGTCACAGGCTGGCGGCTTGATGCGCCATGGATTTGCCGGGCGCTGGTGGCGCTTTGTGCCAAAAAGCCAATGGCCGCAGGACGAAGAAAGCGTGGCCGCCATCATGGGCAACTGGCAATTGAGCACCGGCGATTGCCGTCAGGAGCTGGTGTTTATCGGGCAAAACATTGATTTCGCCCAGATGCGCGCCGAGCTGGATGCGTGCTTGCTTAACGAAGAAGAAATGGCCTTGGGCGTCGAAGGTTGGCGCCTGCTGACTGACCCCTTTGGCCCTTGGTTTGAGGAGGAAGCTGCCTGATGCTGGCTCCGATGACTTCCCTGCGCCCCGTCATTCGCCAAACTCGCGGTGACACCCCGCTGGCGCTGTCCGACATCCTTGAAGACGGCGTCAACCTGGCGGTGTGGCAGCGCCAGTTGCCCCTGCATATCGCCGAGTTCGGTGCTTTGCTGGTGGCGCTGAATGAGCCGTTGGCGGATTCCATGGTGATTGAGCTGAAAGATGAAAGCGCTGTACCGAACTTGCAGGGTTTAGCGTCCAGCTGCAGCGATCTTGAAGGCTACGAAGGCTTTATCGCCGATGTCTCCTGGCTGGTCAGCGCGTTCGCCTGCCTGTTGGGCGCCCAGCGGATCGGTGTGCGCTTGCGGCTGCTGGACAAGGCCATGTGCCCGCGGTTTCACGTGGACCATGTGCCCGTGCGGCTGATCACCACTTACGCCGGTATCGGCAGCCAATGGCTGCGCGAAGGCGTGATGGATCGCCGCGCACTCGGCCAGCCGGACGCGGAGCCTGGCGAGCGCATCGAGCAGATCCGCTGCGGCGATGTCGCTTTGCTCAAAGGCACCAAATGGCACGGCAACGAGCACCACGGCCTGATCCACCGGTCGCCGGCGCTCAAGGCTGATGAGCGACGGGTAATCCTGACACTGGATTGGCTCGCATAACCGCGTAGGATCAAACGCTCTACACGGCCTGAATGAAGCCTTCCATGCTGCAGAACATTCCCACCCACGTGATTGCCGGGCCTTTGGGCGCCGGCAAGACCAGCCTGATCAAGCACCTGCTCGCCCAGCGCCCGGCAGACGAGCGTTGGGCGATATTGATCAACGAGTTCGGGCAGATCGGCCTGGACGCGGCGCTGCTTACTCAGGATGACGACGGCATTGCCTTGGGCGAGGTAGCCGGTGGCTGTTTATGCTGTGTGAATGGTGCACCGTTCCAGGTAGGCCTGGGCCGTTTGCTGCGTAAGGCCAAGCCGGATCGCTTGTTTATCGAACCCTCGGGCCTGGGCCACCCGGCGCAATTGCTCAAGCAACTGCGGGCAGCGCCGTGGCAGGACGTGTTGTCTGTTCAGCCGTGTGTGCTGGTGCTGGATGCCCAGGCGCTGGCGGCGGGCAAACCCTTGCCTGAAGCGCAACGCGAAATATTGGCCAGTGCCGGACTGTTGGTATTGAACAAGGATGAGGCGCTCGACGCCTCGCAGCGCCAGGCCATCGAACGACAACTGCTCCATCGCCCGCTCTATTGGACCCGTCAGGCGCACCTGCCGCTGGCGCAGTTGCCCGGCCTGAATGCAAAAGCCGCTGAAGCTGTGGATAACTTCGACGTGCCCAAGGGCTTGGCGCAAATGCCGGCCATCTGGAGCGATCCGGCCGTGCCGATTTGCTTGAGCCAGGGCCAGGAAGGTGGTTGGAGCATCGGCTGGCGGTGGCATCCGAGCCAGCAATTTGACCCTCTGCGCCTGCGTGACTGGCTGGCAAACCTTGATTGGCGCCGCGCCAAACTGGTTATCCACAGCGGCGACGGCTGGGTTTGCGCCAATGCTGTGGATAACAGCCCGCTCGCCTGGCAACCCAGCGAATGGCGCCGCGATTCACGTATCGAATTGATCTTCAGCGCGCCACAGGATGCGGCTGCGCTACAGGCTGCGCTGGCAGCCTGCCGTCAGTGACGGTTTTTGGTGGCGTGGTCCTGGCGCCATTGGCTTAGCTCGATCACCTCGGCGGTCGGCAGCGGTGTCTTGATCTCGAACGGGTAGGGCGCCAGTTCGATCTGTGCGCTGTGAGCGCCGAACTGGGTGATGGTCCCGGAATGACGGGTTTCCCCGGTCACGGTGAACTCGAAGTTGTAGATGCGCGCCAGGCGGCGCCGACCGTTGGCATCCTTCACAAAACCGATGCGTTTGAGCGCGACTGCACCGTCGAGCAGCTCGATATCGAGCTTGGCGCAATGCTGTTTGACGCGCTCCAGCGCCCGTTCGCGCAGGCCGTGGTTGTGCCACACCCAGGCGGCACCGGTCGCCAGCAGCATCAATACGAAGATGTTTCCCAGGGTGAGCATGCGATGAACTCCAACAAAGTGAGAGCAGCTTAACTGTGTCGCCGGTCTGTCGTACAGGCTGCGTTTAGTCGCATACTGCGCGGCCTGAATTTCAATGGTTTTACGGAAATCTCCCGCATGAAACGCACACCTCATCTGCTTGCGATCCAGTCTCATGTGGTCTTTGGCCACGCCGGAAACAGCGCCGCCGTGTTCCCCATGCAGCGGGTCGGGGTGAATGTCTGGCCGCTCAACACGGTGCAGTTCTCCAACCACACTCAGTATGGACAGTGGGCGGGCGAAGTGTTGGCGCCGCAGCAAATTCCGGCGCTGGTGGAAGGCATTGCGGCGATCGGCGAACTGGGCAACTGTGATGCGGTGCTGTCTGGCTACCTCGGCAGTGCCGCCCAGGGCCGCGCGATCCTGACGGGCGTGGCGCGCATCAAGGCCATCAACCCCAAGGCGCTGTACTTGTGCGACCCGGTGATGGGCCATCCGGAAAAAGGCTGCATCGTGCCGCAGGACGTCAGCGATTTCCTGCTGGATGAAGCCGTGGCCATGGCCGACTTTTTGTGCCCGAACCAGCTGGAGCTGGACAGCTTTGCCGGGCGTAAGCCGCAATCGCTGTTTGACTGCCTGGGCATGGCCAAAGCATTGCTGGCGCGCGGGCCGAAGGCGGTGTTGGTCAAGCACCTGGATTACCCGGGCAAGTTGCCGGAGGGTTTCGAGATGTTATTGGTGACGGCTGAAGGCAGTTGGCACCTGCGCCGGCCGTTGCTGGCGTTTCCGCGTCAGCCGGTGGGCGTGGGCGATCTGACCTCGGGGCTGTTCCTGGCGCGTGTGCTGTTGGGGGACAGCCTGCTGGCGGCGTTCGAATTCACCGCTGCGGCTGTGCATGAAGTGCTGCTGGAAACGCAGGCGTGTGCCAGTTACGAGCTGGAACTGGTACGGGCTCAGGACCGAATCGCCCATCCGCGCGTGCGCTTCGAAGCCACCCCGATCAGCCTGTAACCCCACAAAAACCAATGTGGGAGCGGGCTTGCCCGCGATTGCAGTGTGTCAGCCGATAGATAAATTGACTGGTTCACCGCTATCGCGGGCAAGCCCGCTCACATTTGGATTGGGTTTACAGCTCTGAAATCAAGGCCCGTCGGCCTTGATCTCCTGATACCGCTTTTCCAACTCCTGGCGAATCTGCCGGCGCTGTTGAGCCTGCACGAACCGGCGCTTGTCTTCGCTGTTCTGCGGTTGCAGCGGCGGCACGGCGGCGGGTTTGCGCTGGTCGTCCACCGCCACCATGGTGAAGAAGCAACTGTTGGTATGGCGCACCGAGCGCTCGCGGATGTTCTCGGTCACCACCTTTATGCCCACTTCCATCGACGTATTGCCGGTGTAGTTAACCGACGCAAGGAACGTCACCAGCTCGCCGACATGGATCGGCTCGCGAAAAATCACTTGGTCCACCGACAGCGTGACCACATAGCGGCCGGCATAACGGCTCGCGCAGGCGTAGGCCACTTCGTCGAGGTACTTGAGCAATGTGCCGCCGTGGACATTGCCTGAGAAGTTGGCCATGTCAGGGGTCATCAATACCGTCATCGACAGCTGGGCGTTTCCGGGTTCCATAGCACACTCACGGTTGTAGGCATCGGTTGGGGAGCACCTCTGCGGGTGCTGGAATCTTTGCTGCGCCATCCCTAACGGGACGCCGGTGGGCGGCTTGCCGTCACGCCTGCGCCGATCTGTTTCCATATATTGCACCGGCTTTCTGCCGGAAGTCGCGGTGTTAACCTTCAAAAGCCCGTGTCAGGGCTTTTCTTACGATTCAGGCCGACTTTTCCTTCCGCGCTTTTCGACTTTTCAGAAGCGCGCGCGGAAGTGGGAAAAGCGTCAGTACCCTCAAGGAGCCCCTCGCCATGCACGCCATCAGCTTTATCCAGGACTTGGCCGTGATCATGCTGGTGGCAGGGGTCGTCACCATCCTGTTCCATCGCTTCAAGCAGCCGGTGGTGCTGGGTTACATCGTCGCCGGGTTCATCATCGGCCCGCACACCCCGCCGTTCGGCCTGATCCACGACGAAGACACGATCAAGACCCTCGCTGAACTGGGGGTGATCTTCCTGATGTTCTGCCTGGGCCTTGAATTCAGCCTGCGCAAGCTGTTCAAGGTCGGCGCCACGGCGTTTATCGCAGCCTTCCTCGAAATCATCCTGATGATCTGGATCGGCTACGAAATCGGGCGCTGGTTCGACTGGAACACCATGGACTCGCTGTTCCTCGGCGCGATTCTGGCGATCTCCTCGACCACCATCATCGTCAAGGCACTCAATGACCTGAAGATGAAGAACCAGCGTTTCGCCCAGTTGATTTTCGGCGTGCTGATCGTGGAAGACATCCTCGGCATCGGCATCATCGCCTTGCTGTCGAGCATCGCCGTCAGTGGCACGGTCAGCTCCGGCGAGGTGTTCTCCACCGTCGGCAAGCTCTCGCTGTTCATGATCGTCGCGCTGGTGATCGGCATTTTGCTGGTGCCGCGCCTGCTTGCCTACGTGGCCAGGTTCGAAAGCAACGAAATGCTGCTGATCACGGTGCTGGGCCTGTGTTTTGGCTTCTGCTTGCTGGTGGTCAAGCTGGAATACAGCATGGTGCTGGGCGCATTCCTGATCGGCGCGATCATGGCAGAATCCCGGCAGCTCATTAAGATTGAGCGCCTGATCGAACCTGTTCGCGACATGTTCAGTGCGATCTTTTTTGTCGCCATTGGCTTGTTGATCGACCCACAGATCCTGCTGCAATACGCCTGGCCCATCGCCGTGATCACCGTGGCCGTGGTGCTGGGCAAGATGCTGTCCTGTGGCCTGGGCGCGTTTATCGCCGGTAACGACGGCCGAACCTCACTGCGCGTGGGCATGGGGCTGTCACAGATTGGCGAGTTTTCCTTCATCATTGCGGCGCTTGGGATGACCTTGCAGGTTACCAGCGACTTTCTGTATCCCGTGGCTGTGGCGGTCTCAGTGATCACCACGTTGCTCACGCCGTACCTGATTCGCAGTGCCGACCCGCTGTCGCTGAAAATTGCTGCCGTGATGCCCCAGCGCATGAGCCGCGTGTTCGGGATGTATGGCGAGTGGCTGCGCAGCATTCAGCCGCAAGGCGAGGGCGCGATGCTGGCGTCGATGATCCGCAAGATCATCCTGCAAGTCGGGGTGAATCTGGCGCTGGTGATAGCGATCTTCTTTACCGGCAGTTTTTTTGCGGCGCGCATCGGCGGGTATCTGGAGGGCTGGATCAGTGATCCGAGCTGGCAGAAGGCGTTGATCTGGGGCGGGGCGTTGCTGTTGTCATTGCCGTTTCTGATTGCGGCGTACCGCAAGCTCAAGGCGCTGTCGATGCTGCTGGCGGAGATGAGCGTGAAGCCGGAGATGGCCGGGCGGCATACCCAGCGCGTGCGTCGGGTGATTGCGGAATTGATCCCGATCCTTTCGCTGCTGGTGATCTTCCTGCTGTTGGCAGCCTTGTCGGCCAGTATTCTGCCGACCAACAAGTTGCTGGTGCTGATCGCCGTGGTCACAGCGGCGGTGGCGGCCGTGCTCTGGCGCTGGTTCATCCGCGTGCATACGCGGATGCAGGTCGCCTTGCTGGAGACCCTGGATAACCATAAAGACACGCCAGAACACTAACTGTTGCGAGTTGGCGCGCTCACTGTGGCGCGCGAGCTTGTTGTGGTGAGCGAGCTTGTTGTGGCGAGCGAGCTTGCTCGCGTTGGGCTGCGCAGCAGCCCCAAGACCCTCACGTCACTGCATCTGAAAGAACACGTCGCCTGAATTGGGGCTGCTTCGCCGCCCAACGGGAGCAAGCTCCCTCGCCACAGGGGTCAGCATTCACACATTCAAATCAGCTTTCCAGCCAGACGTCCCGCGCCCAGTGCCATACCGATTCCCAGGTTTCCTCGGTCACCAGCTCTTCTTCGCCGGACCACAACACCACGGTGCCGTCTTCTTCGACGCAGTAGTAGTCGTCGCCGTCCTGGCAGATCGGGATCATGCTGCGGTCAACCCCGGCGTCCCAGGCGTTGGCGGCCACGTCCGGCAGGTAGGTGTGGGACTGTGGGTCAGTGACAGTCACCGGTTCCAGGCTGCCATACACTACGTCGCTGACGGTCAGCAGAAATTCGCGGAAGACAAAGGGGATGTCGATGAACAGCTGTTCCTCGATTTCCACAATCTGATCTTCATCAGGCAGTTCCAGAGGCACCGGAACCGGTTCGTTGGCTTCACGCAATTGTTCGATGATTTCTTCCACGGCCGGGATCCTCTTGCTGATGGCGCGGTTTATAGGGGCGTTTTATACAGTAGCTCGCCATAAGTGCAACCGTGAAATAGAAAACCCCGGAACATGTCCGGGGTTTTTAATGCCAGTGGCTCAAGCGAGCGGGTATCAGCCGTTCTGGCGGATACCGGCGACCAGCCAAGGCTGGTTGTCGCCTTGCGGACGTTCCATGTTCCAGCTTTCGCTGAACACTTCGCCCTGGTCGAAACGCGAGGTCTTCGACACACCGCTGAAGGTCAGGGTGGCGATGGTCTTGTCAGCGCGGTCATCCACACCGTCAAGCTGTACGCGCAGGTCGTCGATGTAGGTCGACTGGAAGGCGTCGCCCAGGTCGGCACGTTCGCGCTTGAGGAACTCCAGCAGTTGCGGGGTCACGAACTCGGCGATCTTGTCCATTTCGTTGGCGTCCCAATGCTGCTGCAGGGACTGGAAGTGGCTGCGGGCCGCTTCGACGAAACGTTCTTCGTTGAACCAGGCCGGTGCGTTGATCACTGGACGGGCAGCCGCTGGTGCAGCCGAACCCCCGAAGATCGAACCCATGGCAGGTTTTTGCTCGAACACTTCACGCTGCATCGGCGCGCCCGCTGGAGCCATGTGCTCCTGCTGCTTGCGTCGACGGGCGGCGATAAAGCGGAAGATCACAAAGGCGATGACCGCCAGGATCAGGATGTCGAAGATTTGCATGCCCTGGAAGCCGCCGCCCATGAACATGGAAGCGAGCAGGCCACCGGCGGCGATGCCGGCCAGAGGGCCCAACCAGCGCGAAGCACCGCCGGCCTTGGCAGCGGCGCCAGCAGCACCGGCTGCACCAGCAGTGGCGGCAGCACCGCCGGCACCGGCCGATGGCGCCATTTGGCTGGTCTGGTGAGTCGGTGCTGCACCCGAACTTTTGCCGCCACCGAAGCGCTTGGCGTTGGCGTCGATGCTCATCGTCAGGCCGATGCACAACGCCAGGGCGATGCTAAGAAAACGTTTCATAAAGGGAATTCCCATTTGTGGATTGCACGCGCGCCATGTTGCACAGGTGTCGTGACAGTGGCTAGCGGCAGAGTGTTTCGGGCTTTTGCGTAGGACCAAACCCGAAGGGTCTGTAGGACTAGTTACACATATTGGCCCGCCCTCGTTAAAAACAAGGGCGGGCCAATAAGCTTCATGTAACGCAGTGTTTCTTGTGGCGAGGGAGCTTGCTCCCGTTGGGCTGCCCAGCAGCCCCTTGTCCGGCAAACGCGGTCTGGCTGATGCATTGCAGCAGTCATAATAGGGGGGCGCATCGCACCCCAGCGGGAGCAAGCAAGCTCCCTCGCCACAGAAGATGGATCAGATGGCTTCAAGCTTCGCGTAGCCCATCATCAGCCACTTGCTGCCTTCGGCGAAGTTCACCTGCACGCGTGCCTGGGCGCCGGCGCCTTCGAAGTTGAGGATCACGCCTTCGCCGAACACTGAGTGCCGCACCTGCTGCCCAAGGCTGAACTGGGTTTCCGGAATTTCGGAACCGGCAAACAGGGTGCTGGCGCTTTGCTGCTGGCCACCGCCGAACGGGCGACTCACGCTGTTGGACAGGCGCACTTCCTGGATAAGCCCTTTCGGCACTTCACGTACAAAACGCGACACCTTGTTGTAGGTCTCGCTGCCGTACAAGCGCCGCG
Organism: Pseudomonas sp. PWP3-1b2; assembly: GCF_049896045.1. Taxonomy (NCBI): domain Bacteria; kingdom Pseudomonadati; phylum Pseudomonadota; class Gammaproteobacteria; order Pseudomonadales; family Pseudomonadaceae; genus Pseudomonas; species Pseudomonas sp. PWP3-1b2. The sequence continues at coordinate 201,414 of NZ_JAFCTN010000003.1, read as the reverse complement.
TCTCGGCGTAGGTCATCACCAGGTTCTGCATGGCGCGGGTAATGCCCACGTAAGCCAGGCGACGCTCTTCCTCAAGACGGCCGGGCTCTTCCAGGCTCATCTTGTGCGGGAACAGGCCTTCTTCCATGCCCACCAGGAACACGTACGGAAATTCCAGCCCCTTGGCGCTGTGCAAGGTCATCAGCTGGATGCTGTCTTCATGCTCATCCGCCTGGGTATCGCCGGCTTCCAGCGACGCATGGCCGAGGAAGGCGGCGAGTGGCGTCAGCTCTTCATCTTCATCATTGTTTTCGAACGCGCGGGCGGCGCTGACCAGTTCCTCAAGGTTTTCTACCCGAGCCTGGCCTTTCTCGCCTTTTTCCGCTTCGTGGTAAGCAATCAGCCCGGACTGCTCGATCACCGTTTGGGTCATCAAGTGCAGCGGCATTTCCGAACACTTGGCCGCGAGGTTCTCGATCAACTCGACAAACACACCCAGCGCACCCGCCGCGCGCCCGGTCAGGCCTTTATTGGCGATCAGCAAGCGCATGGCTTCCCACATCGACACATCGGCGTGGCGGGCGTGGTCGCGAATCGCTTCGACGGTTTTCTCGCCGATGCCGCGGGCCGGAATATTGATCACCCGCTCCAGCGCCGCATCGTTGCCACGGCCTTCCAGCAGGCGCAGGTAAGCCATGGCGTTCTTGATTTCTGCACGTTCGAAGAAGCGCTGGCCGCCATAGATGCGGTACGGGATGCGCTCGCGCAGCAAGGCTTCTTCCAGCACCCGCGACTGGGCGTTGGAACGGTACAAGATGGCGATATCGCTGCGCGCCAAGCCGGTTTTCAGAGCGCTTTCGATGGTTTCCACCACGTAGCGCGCTTCATCGTGCTCGTTGAACGCGGCGTACAGGTTGATCGCTTCGCCTTCGCCGCCGTCGGTCCACAGCTCTTTGCCCATGCGCCCGGTGTTATTGGCGATCAGCGCGTTGGCAGCCTTGAGGATGCCAGCAGTGGAGCGGTAGTTCTGCTCCAGACGGATGGTGATCGCGTCCGGGAAGTCGTCGGAGTACTGGTAGATGTTCTCGATTTTCGCGCCGCGCCAGCCGTAGATCGACTGGTCGTCGTCGCCGACCACCATCAGGCTGTCGCCGCCCTTGGCCAGCAAACGCAACCAGGCGTACTGCACGGCGTTGGTGTCCTGGAATTCGTCCACCAGAATGTGCCGGAAGCGCTTCTGGTAGTGCGCCAGCAAGCCCGGGTTGTCGCGCCACAGGTCGAGGGCACGCAGCAGCAGCTCGGAGAAGTCGATCACGCCGGCGCGTGCACAAGCCGCTTCGTACGCTTCATAAATGCTGCGCATGGTGGCGAGGAACAGATCGCCACTGGCCTGAATATGCTGCGGGCGCAGGCCTTCGTCTTTCTGGCCGTTGATAAACCATTGCGCCTGGCGCGCCGGCCAGCGTTGCTCGTCGAGGCCCAGCTCGCGGATCACGCGCTTGACCAGGCGTTGCTGGTCATCGCTGTCGAGAATCTGGAACGTCTGCGCCAGGCCCGCTTCCTGCCAATGGGCCCGCAACAAGCGGTGCGCCAAGCCGTGGAAGGTGCCCACCCACATGCCGGCCGGGCTGATGCCCATCAACTGCTCGATGCGGTGGCGCATCTCGGCAGCGGCCTTGTTGGTGAAGGTCACCGACAGGATGGAATGCGGGGACGCGTTTTCGACCTGGATCAACCAGGCGATACGGTGCACCAGCACTCGGGTTTTACCGGAGCCAGCACCGGCCAGGACCAACTGACGGCCAACGGGGGCAGCTACGGCCTGGCGTTGGGCATCGTTGAGGGAGTTCAGCAAAAGGGAGAGATCATCGCGCATCGGCGCATTCTAGGGTGCCGGGGGGAGTCGGGCAAATGCCAATGCCAGGTGGCCGACGGAAAACGTCGGGGGCTATCGCCGCGCGGCAAAGATTCCGGCGCCAGGGATGACCGGTTGGTCATGGGCCGCAGCCCCCGCAGCGCCTTGCTCAAGCTGTCTGGCCCAGCCATTTGCGCTTAAACGCACTGCCGATTTTATGGCGTTGAGCAGTTTGGCCCGAGCGCTTGCTTGTGTATGCTCCGTGCACGTTTGGGGCTCACCATTATAAGAACACTGCCTATGACTTTCAGCAGCGACCTGTCAGGCCCCTCGGCGGCGCCCGCGCAGGTCATCCGTAAACGCTACGCAACCGAGATGGCGGTCGAACGCACTCGCCTGCTGTACCAGGGTTCATTGCTGCCGACTTTATTAATGTTGGTAAACGGCCTGGTCTGCGCCTGGCTGCTGTGGAACCCCAAACACTTCCTGTTGGACAGCATCTGGCTGGTCTGGCTGCTTGCCTTGGTGGCGATGCGTGTGATCCAGGTGGCGGCGTTTGATTCGGCGATGCCCAGCCGCCAGGCCCAGCCGGTGTGGGGGCGCATGTTCATGCTCGGCTCGGCGGTCAGCGGCCTGACCCTCGCCACCGCCGCCATCGCCCTGGTGCCTGCGGACAGCTTTATGCAGCAGGCCTGGGTATTTGGCCTGATCGGCGCGGCGACGCTGTCGGCGAGCGTCGCGTATGCCGTGAGTTTGCCCGCGTTCCTGTCTTTCGCCTTGCCGTGCCTGCTGCCGGCCATCGTCTATCTATTCTGGGATGGCACCCCGCAGCAACAAGGCTGGGGCGTGCTGGGTTTGATCCTGCTGGCCTCGCTGAGCCTGGTGGCGTGGCAGGTCAACCGGCTGATCCAGCGCGGGCTGCTGCGACGCTTCCAGAATCAGGCGTTGATCGAGCACCTCCAGCAGGCGCAACAGCGCAGTGAACAGTTGAATCAGGAACTGGTGCGCGAAGTCGAACAGCGCCGCCTGGCCGAACAGGAATTACGCGATGCGCAAATCGGCCTGCAAGACCGCGTGGCGCAACGCAGCCAGGAGCTGGACGCCGCCAGCCTGGCCCTGAATAAAAGCGAGGCGCGCCTGGCGATGGCCTTGCAAGCCAGTGAGCTGGGGCTGTGGGACTGGAACCTGCAAACCGACGAAGTCCATCACACCCAGATCAAGGAGCTGTTCGGCCTGGAGCCCGAATATGTCACGGCGATGCTCAGCCACCTCAAGCCGCGCCTGCATCCCGAAGACGTGCCGCTGCTCAAGCACGCACTGGTGGAACACTTGAAAGGCCGCAGCGAGGATTATCAGGTGGAATACCGTGTGCGCCATGGCGATGGGCACTGGGTCTGGATCGAAGACCGTGGTCGCGCCGTGGAGCGTACGGCCGGCGGGCGGGTCACGCGCATGCTTGGCACGCGCCGCGACATCAGCGCCGGCAAGGCGCTGGAAGAACAGCAGCGGCTGGCCTCGACCGTGTTCGAAGCCGCCAGCGAAGGCATCGTGATTCTCGACCCTGACTATGTGTTGATCGCCGTAAACCAGGCCTTCAGCCGCGTTACCGGCTTTGAAATCGACGACATGATTGGTCGCAACGTCGGGGAATTACCCAGCAGTCGCGACGCCCGCCGCCACTTCCCGGTGATCCGCCAGGCGCTGCTCAGCCACGGCACCTGGCAGGGCGAGCTGGTGGAAACGCGCAAGAATGGCGAACTGTACCCGCAATGGCTGCAACTGAATGTGGTGCGTGATGCTCGCGGAAAAGTCAGCCATATCGTAGGCTTCTTCGCCGATCTGTCCGCACGGCGTGAATCTGAGGAGCGCATGCGCTACCTCACGCATTACGACGAATTGACCGGGCTGGCCAACCGCTCGCTGTTCCGCGAACGCCTGCGCGAGGCCCATGTGCGGGTGCGCCAGGGCGGGCGTAGCCTGGCGCTGCTGCACATCAACCTGGACCGATTCAAGTTGCTCAATGACAGCCTGGGCCATGAAGTCGCGGACCAGCTGCTGCAGAAAATGGCGCGCCGGTTGATCAATGCCTTGCCGGAAGCCGACACCATCGCGCGGCTGTCTGGCGATGAGTTTGCCGTATTGTTCGATGCCTACGGCAACCTCTCCAGCCTTGCGCGGGTGGCCACGCGGTTACTTGCCAAGCTGCGCGTGCCGGTGACGGTGGAAGGTCATGAGCTGGTGGTCAGCGCCTCAATGGGCGTCAGTTTGTTGCCAGATAACGCGCGGGAAATTTCCGCGCTGGTCAGCCAATCGAACATGGCTATGCAACACGCCAAGCATTTGGGCGGCAACAACTTCCAGTTCTTCACCGACAGCCTGCAAGCCAGCACCCTTGAGCGTTTGCAGCTGGAAAACCATCTGCGCAAGGCCATCGACGAGCGCCAGTTGACCGTGTTCTACCAGCCGAAACTATGCCTGGCCACCGGCAAGCTCAACGCCGCCGAAGCGTTGGTCCGCTGGGAGCATCCGCAGTGGGGCATGGTGCCGCCGGGAGACTTTATCGGTTTGGCCGAAGAGACAGGTTTGATCGTACCGCTGGGCGAATTTGTGCTGCGCCAGGCGTGCTGGCAGGCGTGCGAGTGGCAGCGCCAGGGGCTGGCGCCGATTCGCGTGTCGGTGAACCTCTCGGTGCATCAATTGCGTCAGGGCAAGTTGGTCAGCCTGGTGCGCCAGGTGCTGGAAGAAACCGGCCTGGACCCGCAATACCTGGAGCTGGAGCTGACCGAGAGCCAACTGCTCGACAGCGTTGAACACATCATCGCCAACTTCCAGCAATTGCGCGATTTGGGCGTGAAGCTGGCCATTGATGATTTCGGCACGGGTTATTCATCCCTCAGCTACCTCAAGCGCATCCCGGTGGATTACGTGAAGATCGACCAGACGTTTATTCGCGGGCTGGGCCAGGGCCGCGAAGACGCGGCGATCACCCGGGCAATCATTGCCATGGCCCATGGGCTGGCGCTCAAAGTGGTGGCCGAAGGCGTGGAAGATCAGCAGCAGCTGGATTTCCTGCGCGGGGAACACTGTGACGAGGTGCAGGGCTACCTGATCAGCCGGCCGATGGAGGCTGAAGGGCTGGCGGAATTGTTACGCAAGGATGCGGATTTTCCCTGACGCCGCATGGGCGACCTTTATGGCTACATCGCGCCTGCCCTTTGAATCAGAGGGCAGCAGGGCGATTTTGTGATGCATCGGACGGGTAAAACGACGGTTCTTGTAGTATAACTACAAGCTTGCTACATCCCTGGCACCTGCCAATAACAAGAGTCCTGCCCTTTGAACCTGTTGCAACATATCGCCCAGTCGCGCCACCTGTTACGCAAATCGGAACTCAAGGTTGCCGATCACGTGCTGCTTGACCCTGCGGCTGTGATGCACAGTTCCATGGCCGACCTGGCCCACAGCGTGGGCATCAGTGAGCCGACCATCGTGCGCTTCTGCCGCGCCATCGGTTGCTCCGGGTTCCAGGACTTGAAACTCAAGCTGGCCCAAAGCCTGGCCGCCGGTGCGAGCTTCGGGCAGTTTGCGATCCACGAAGACGATTCCGTCGCCGACTACAGCCTGAAAATCTTCGACACCACGCTGCACACGCTGATGGAAGTGCGCGAGAAGCTCGACCCGGTTGAGCTGCAAAAGGCCGTGACGGCAATGTCCCAGGCCCAGCGTGTCGAGTTTTATGGCTTTGGCGCTTCGGGCGCCGTTGCGGCAGATGCCCAACACAAATTCTTCCGTCTGCTGCTCACCGCAGCCGCTTACAGCGACCCGCACATGCAGGCGATGTCGGCCGTGACCTTGAAGCCGACCGACGTGGCGATCTGCATTTCCCAGTCGGGCCGCTCCAAAGACCTGCTGATCACCGCCAACCTGGTGCGTGAAAGCGGCGCGACGCTGATCACCCTGTGCCCGAGCCAGACGCCGCTGGCGGAACTGTCGACGGTCAACCTGGCGATCGATGTGCACGAAGACACTGAAATCTATACGCCGCTGACCTCGCGTATCGCTCATCTGGTGGTGATTGACGTGCTGGCGATGGGCGTCGCCATGGCGCGTGGCCCGAGCCTGGTCAACCACCTCAAGAGCGTGAAGCGCAGCTTGCGCAGCCTTCGCTTGTCGCCCAAGTCCGTCAAAGCCCTCGACGACTGATCCCAAGGCCATACTCGCTCAACAATGTGGGAGCAGGCTTGCCTGCGATAGCATCACCTCGGTTTGACTGATAGACCGAGTTGCCTGCATCGCAGGCAAGCCAGCTCCCACAGTTGATTTGCATCGAGGCGGGAATATTCATCGTCCTGTCATCCCCGCGCCGCCAAACCGTCATCGCCCGCGCCCATCCTGTACTCCCCCGTACTTGCATTGGGAGACTCCAAATGGCCCGGCCCTACGAAGACAGCAACAGCACCGTCAAGTCCCGTCGTCAGCAGGAAGACCAGCGCCGTATGGCGTTCCGTCGTGCAATCGAAGACCGTTGTGAGGAGCGACAACTGCTCCAGAGCATCAGTGACTACCCGGAACTTCACTGGCAGGCACCCGCGGCTGCCCAGCGAACCGCTCAGCCAGCGCGCTGATCTGCACCCGTTCGCTGCGGATAAAGCCCAGGAACGCATGGGCCACCGGTGACAGGCGTTTGGCTTTGGCCTGCACCAGGCACCAACTGCGGTACAGCGGCAGCTCGTCCACCGGCAACTCTTTGAGCCCGCCGGTGGCCAGTTCCAGGTTGACTGCGTGGCGCGTCAGCAAGGCCACGCCCAACCCGGCGTTCACGCATTCACGCTGCGCCTCGGCCGAGGCCACTTCCACCGTTTGGGTGAAGTGCACGCGTTTCTCCTTGAAATACTCCTCGCACGCCAGCCGCGTGCCCGACCCTGGTTCGCGCAACAGCAGCGTGTAAGGCTCGAGGTCTTGCAGGCGCAGCGGGCCTTGCAGGCTCAAGGGATGATCCGGCGGCGCCACGGCGACAATCGGGTTGTTGAGGAACGGCAGGAATTCCAGGCCCATGTCTTGCGGCACCATCGACATGATCACCAGGTCATCGCGGTTGTCCGACAGCCTGCGAATCACCTGCGCGCGGTTGACCACCGTCAGGTGCAATTGCACTTCCGGGTGCTGGCGTTTAAAGGCTGCAAACAGGTGCGGCACGAAGTACTTGGCGCTGGATTCGACCGCCAGCTTCAACTGACCCTGCAGCGAACCCTGCATGTCCGAGAGCTGCATATCGAGGTTTTCCAGGCGCCCGAAAATATCGCGGCTGGCCCGTTGCAAGGCTTCGGCGGCCTCAGTCATGTAGAGCTTTTTGCCGACGTAATCGAACAGCGGCTGCCCGATCAGCTCTTCCAGCTGGCGAATTTGTAGGCTCACGGCCGGTTGCGTGAGAGACATTTCCTCGGCTGCACGGCTGTAGGACCGCAAATCACAGACTTCATTGAAAATCTGCAACTGACGCAATGTCATACGCATCAATGACTTACGCATTGTCCCAACCCCTCATCCGGCCATCATGGCGCCAACTATAAGTCTTTACTTATACACAACCCAATAATTATTGATTTTTGTTAATCCTCCGGTGCGCATAGTGTGTGTCTTGCGACTGTCATGAAATATTTAGTCACGCGCCGACCCGGATTCAGGGGGTCGTAGATTGCAGCAATCGGCTCAAGGGAATTTCCAAGTGATAAAAAAGATCCTGATCGCCAACCGCGGTGAAATTGCCGTACGAATCGTGCGTGCCTGCGCCGAGATGGGCATTCGCTCGGTCGCGGTCTTTTCCGACGCCGACCGCCACGCGTTGCACGTCAAACGTGCCGACGAAGCCCACAGCATTGGCGCCGAGCCTTTGGCCGGCTACCTCAACCCGCGCAAGCTGGTGAACCTGGCTGTGGAAACCGGCTGTGACGCGCTGCACCCTGGCTACGGTTTCCTGTCGGAAAACGCCGAGCTGGCCGACATTTGCGCCGAACGTGGGATCAAATTCATTGGCCCATCGGCTGAAGTGATTCGCCGCATGGGCGACAAGACCGAAGCGCGCCGCAGCATGATCAAGGCTGGCGTACCGGTCACACCCGGCACCGAAGGCAACGTCGCCGATATCGCCGAAGCCCTCACCGAAGGCGACCGCATTGGTTACCCGGTGATGCTCAAGGCCACTTCCGGTGGTGGCGGTCGCGGTATCCGTCGCTGCAACAGCCGCGAAGAACTCGAACAAGCCTTCCCCCGTGTTATTTCCGAAGCCACCAAGGCCTTCGGTTCGGCGGAAGTGTTCCTGGAAAAATGCATCGTCAATCCCAAGCACATCGAAGCGCAGATCCTCGGCGACAGCTTTGGCAACGTGGTGCACCTGTTCGAGCGTGATTGCTCGATCCAGCGCCGTAACCAGAAGCTCATCGAAATTGCCCCCAGCCCGCAGCTGACCCCTGAACAGCGCGCCTACATCGGCGACCTGTCGGTGCGCGCGGCCAAGGCCGTGGGCTACGAGAACGCCGGTACCGTGGAGTTTTTGCTCGCCGAGGGCGAGGTGTACTTCATGGAGATGAATACCCGGGTGCAGGTGGAACACACCATCACCGAAGAAATCACCGGGATCGACATCGTCCGCGAGCAGATTCGCATCGCCTCGGGCCTGCCGCTGTCGGTGAAACAGGAAGACATCCAGCACCGTGGTTTCGCGTTGCAGTTCCGCATCAACGCTGAAGACCCGAAGAACAACTTCTTGCCGAGCTTCGGCAAAATCACCCGTTACTACGCCCCCGGCGGCCCCGGCGTGCGCACCGACACGGCGATCTACACCGGCTACACCATTCCGCCGTTTTATGACTCCATGTGCCTGAAACTGGTGGTGTGGGCGTTGACCTGGGAAGAAGCCATGGACCGTGGCCTGCGAGCCCTGGACGACATGCGCCTGCAAGGCGTAAAGACCACCGCCGCCTACTACCAGGAAATCCTGCGCAACCCGGAATTCCGCAGCGGCCAGTTCAACACCAGCTTCGTTGAAGCCCACCCAGAACTGACCAACTACTCGATCAAGCGCAAACCCGAAGAGCTGGCCCTGGCCATCGCCGCCGCCATCGCCGCCCACGCAGGCCTGTGAGGAACACTACAATGTCCAAGAAAATTTTCGTAACCGACACCATCCTGCGCGACGCTCACCAATCGCTGCTGGCGACCCGCATGCGCACTGACGACATGCTGCCGATCTGCGACAAGCTCGACAAAGTCGGCTACTGGTCGCTGGAAGTCTGGGGCGGCGCGACCTTCGACGCCTGCGTACGCTTTTTGAAAGAAGACCCGTGGGAACGCCTGCGCAAACTGCGCGCCGCGTTGCCCAACACGCGCCTGCAAATGTTGCTGCGTGGCCAAAACCTGCTGGGCTACCGCCACTACAGCGACGACGTGGTCAAAGCCTTCGTCGCCAAGGCCGCCGTGAATGGCATCGACGTGTTCCGCATCTTCGACGCCATGAACGACGTGCGTAACCTGCGCGTGGCTATCGAGGCCGTCAAAGCTGCGGGCAAACATGCTCAGGGCACCATCGCCTACACCACCAGCCCGGTGCACACCGTCGAGGCCTTTGTGGCCCAGGCCAAGCAGCTGGAATCCATGGGCTGCGACTCGATCGCGATCAAGGACATGGCCGGCCTGCTGACCCCGTACGCCACCGGCGAGCTGGTCAAGGCGCTTAAAGCTGCGCAAAACCTGCCAATTTTTATCCACTCCCACGACACTGCGGGTTTGGCCGCGATGTGCCAACTCAAGGCCATCGAAAACGGTGCCGACCACATCGACACCGCGATCTCCAGCTTCGCCTGGGGCACCAGCCACCCGGGCACCGAGTCGATGGTTGCCGCCCTTAAAGGCAGCGAATTCGACACCGGCCTGAGCCTGGAGCTGTTGCAAGAGATCGGCCTGTACTTCTACGCCGTGCGCAAAAAGTACCACCAGTTTGAAAGCGAATTCACCGCCGTCGACACCCGTGTGCAAGTCAATCAGGTGCCGGGCGGGATGATTTCCAACCTGGCCAACCAGTTGAAAGAGCAGGGCGCACTGAACCGTATGAGCGAAGTGCTGGCCGAAATTCCGCGTGTGCGTGAAGACCTCGGTTTCCCGCCGCTGGTTACCCCGACCTCGCAGATTGTCGGCACCCAGGCGTTTTTCAACGTGCTGGCCGGCGAGCGTTACAAGACCATCACCAACGAAGTGAAGCTCTACCTGCAAGGCGGATACGGCAAGGCGCCAGGCACGGTGAACGAGAAACTGCGTCGCCAGGCAATCGGCAGTGAAGACGTGATCGACGTGCGCCCGGCGGATTTGCTCAAGCCGGAAATGACCAAGCTGCGCGGCGAAATCGGCGCGTTGGCCAAGTCTGAAGAAGACGTGCTGACCTACGCCATGTTCCCGGACATCGGCCGCAAGTTCCTCGAAGAACGCGACGCCGGCACCCTGGCGCCGGAAGTGCTGCTGCCGATTCCTGAAGCCGGCGGCGTGGCCCGTGCCGGTGGCGAAGGCGTGCCGACCGAGTTCGTCATCGACGTGCACGGCGAAAGCTACCGCGTCGACATCACCGGCGTCGGCGTGAAGGCCGAAGGCAAGCGTCACTTTTACCTGTCCATCGACGGCATGCCCGAAGAAGTGGTGTTCGAACCGCTCAACGAGTTTGTCAGCAGCGGCAGCAGCAAGCGCAAGCACGCCACTGAGCCGGGCCACGTCAGCACGGCAATGCCGGGCAATATCGTCGACGTACTGGTCAAGGAAGGCGACGTGGTCAAGGCCGGCCAGGCTGTGCTGATTACCGAAGCCATGAAAATGGAAACCGAAGTGCAGGCAGCGATTGCCGGCAAGGTGACCGTTGTTCACGTGGCCAAGGGCGACCGGGTCAACCCTGGCGAAATCCTGATTGAAATCGAAGGCTGATACAGCCTTCGACGCTACCGTTTAATCCTCGGGGGGGCAGGTGCCCTCCTTTTTTTTGCCTGGAATTTGGTGGGGTTAAAACCTCATTTTCCAGTGCCCCGTCAGGCCGTGGCCGCTGCTGTTGTCGCCTTTTTCAGCGCTGTAGGCCAGGCCCAGGCTGTGGTCGGTGGACAGCGCCAGGTCCAGCCCGGCTTGCAGGTTCAAACTGTTGCGATCCAGTGAAGTGCCGTTGATGGTGAAGGAATCCGTGCGCAGTGCGCTCAGGCCGAAAGACTGGCGAACCTGGCTGTCCACGTTGCCGTACAGGTGTTTCCAGTGTGTGCTCACGTGGGGCGTGAGGCTCATCTGGTTGTCGAACCGGTACACCGTTGCCAGGCGAAGGCCGAAGGTGCTGCTCAGGTTTTGCTGGGTTTGTGGGCCGACGTTCAGCGCCGTCACGCCGCCTCTTTCCTTGAATGCATCGCGGTGATAGCGCTGGTAACCGAGGCCTGCGAAGGGCTCAACGCTTACGTCCGCGCTGCCCAACTCATAACCCAATTCCGAGAACAGGGTTTGGCTGGTCGCGTCATAGCTGCTCTTGAGGGATTCCTTGTCATCCCAGAGCTCGACGTTGCGCGTGTTCTTGCCGCCGTGGCTGCTATGGATCGCCCCCAGACGCACGGCCAGCGGGCCGTCCCTGTGCACCGCGTAACCGCCCAGGTGCCAGCTGTCGAGGTCGGCGGCATAGCGTTGTGCGTCGAGGCGGCTGCTGGATTTTGCACCCAGCACGCCCACCCGCCAGGCGTGGTCCAGCGACCAATCGGCGCCGAGCATCAAACCTTGTGTGTCGTATTTCAGGCCGTCGTCGAGACGCCCGCCGTTGCCCAGGCCTTGCACCCAAAAATGGCCGTCTTCGTCATTCGGCAGGGTGCGCAGGGTCGAGAGCAAGTGTTGGCTTATTTGCTGTGTGGCGTTTTGCGTCGCGGCGGCCAGGTTGGCGTGCTGGCTGCCTGCAAGTTGTTCGAGGGCTGCGCCAATCCCGCCCGGCTGCTGCTCCAGATGAGCGCCAAATTTTTCCAGGGCTTTGATCTGCTCCGAGGTCAACTGGCCGGATTGCAGCAGCTGGCTTAGCTTGGGCTCCAACAGCCTGGCTACCTGTAAACCGTTGTGGGTAGTGGCTTTTAGCGTGAGGTAACCCTCGATCGAGTCCGCTTCAGCTTCTGGCGGGTATAACCAGTCATCGTCAGGCCATTCGTAGAACTCAGGCGCCAGAGAAACGTGGCTGAGAGGTTCGTGCACCTGCGCCTGCTGAAGGCTGGCGGCGGCCGCGAGGCTGATCACCAAGGCAATTTTGTGGGGTGTAAAGGGCATGAATTCCCGACCTCTTATGGATGAGGCCGGGAATTTAGCGAGGTAGCGGGCTGAAAACTGTCAGGTCATCGACCCCTGATTCGCGGGAGTTGTCCTTAGTGCGCAGCGATTAAAAACGCATCTGCCATTGGCCGACCAACGCGTGGTTGCGGCTGTTGCTGCCGATCTCGCCGGTGTAGCCCACACCCACATTTGAATTGAGGTACACGCGCCCGCTATCGGTAGAGTTTCAAGCCGTCACGGTAGCAGGCGGCGCAACCCTCAGCGCTGTCGTACGTACCCTTTGCCGTAATGCCGCTCCATGCGGGACTGGATCAGTTCCAGGCCGAGCGACATGCCCCAGTAAATGATCGCTGCGGTGGTCAGCATTTCGATGTAGCGGTAGCTCGAGCGCCCATACGATTGCGCCAGGAACATGACCTCCCACACACCCATCACCGAGATCAGTGACGAGTCCTTGAGCATTGAGATGAATTGGTTGGTGGCGGGCGGGACGATGGTGCGCATCGCCTGGGGCAAGGTGATGTGCCAGAAGATCGCACTGTCGCGCATGCCCAGGGCCAGCGCGGCTTCGCGTTGGCCATGCGCTACGCCGAGGATGCCGGCGCGGAAGATCTCACTCAGGTACGCCCCGTAGTTCAAGGAGAGCGCAATAATCCCGGCGACGATGGCGCCCGGAACCAGGCCCAGTTGCGGCAGGCCGAGGTAGATCAGCAGGATCTGAATCAGCAGCGGCGTACCGCGAAAGAACGAGGCATAAAAGCTGGCGATGCCGAAGGCTACCGCGCTTTTTGACAAGCGCCCCAGCGCGGTAACAAAGCCCAGCACCGACGACGCCAGCATTGAGCACAGGCACAGGAACACAGTCAGCGCCGCACCTTGCAGGAACCCGTTGGGTGCCAGGTGCAGGCCAACCAGGTTGGGCAGCTTGTCGAGGATGATCGAAAACTTCAGGTCAAAGCTCAGGAAAAAACTGGCAAACAGGCAAAGCAGGGCCGCCCACGTCAGGTACAGCCGCGTACGAAAGCCCAAAAGTCGCCGCAACCGCGACTCGCTCACCGCAGGTTTGGGAGGTTTAGGGAATGCGTTCATTGGCTGATGTCGGCGCCGATCCATTTTTGCGACAGCTTGCTCAAGGTTCCGTCCTGTTTGAGCTGTGCGAAGACCTCACGCACCTTGCTATCCCACTGCGGATCGCCTTTTTCGATGGCGACCGAGTTGGGTTCGGAGTACAGCGGTTCACCGGCGAGTTTGAAACGCTTGTCCTGGGTCAGGCGCGGTTGGGCGGTGACCAGGTTGGTCAGGATCGCGTCGAGGCGCACGCCTGCACCCAGGCCGAGGTCCTGAAAAGCCACGTTGTCGGTATCGTAGGGAGCAATCTGTACATCCTCGAACGGATACTGCAACTGCGTATCCTCAGCGCCTTCGATCACCAGGTTCTTGTTCAAGTAGCTTTCGTAACTGGAAGCGCTGGTCAGCCCGACTTTTTTGCCGCTCAGGTCCTTGGCGCCGTGGATGCGGTCATCCTTGGCGTTGACGACGATAACCGCCGGCGAAGCGTAGTACTCCACCGGGAAATCGAAGACTTCAGCGCGGGCCTTGCTCGGGGTCATGGAGCAGATGCAAATGTCATAGCGCCCGCTCCAGCGGCCAGCGGCTATCACGTCCCAGGACGGGGTTTCCAGGCGCAGTTTCACGCCGAGCTTTTGCGCCACTGCCTTGGCGACATCAACGTCAAAACCATCAAGCTGGTTTTGTTCATTGAGAAACGAGAACGGCGGATAGCTTTCCATCAGCACCCCTACCAGTTCCTTTTTTTGCTCGATGCGGTCCAGGGTGGCACCGCCGAAGGCTTGAGTGGAGGCGGCCAATATCGTCAGGCCCAAGGCCAACAGTGGTTTAAATCTCACAGTGGATTCCCGAAAAAAGAGGTTGTTATTAACTGGATGGTACGCATTAAATAGTTATAAGAACGACTCTGATAGTGAGTTATTTTCATAAGCTTATGAGTGAATGGCATATGGGCGCAGCAAATACAGTAATTCTCGATGGCGGCATGGGACGTGAACTGCAGCGCCGTGGCGCGCCATTTCGTCAGCCCGAGTGGTCAGCATTGGCTTTGAGTGAAGCCCCTCAGGCAGTCGAAGCGGTGCACGCGGCCTACATTGAGAGCGGCGCCAACGTCATTACCACCAACAGCTATGCCGTGGTGCCGTTTCACATTGGCGAGGCGCGGTTCGCTGCCGAGGGCGAAGCGCTGGCGGCGCTGGCCGGTGAGTTGGCGCGGCGCGCAGTAGAGGCATCAGGCAAGACGGTACGTGTGGCCGGGTCGCTGCCACCGTTGTTCGGGTCTTATCGTCCCGACTTGTTTGAGGCCGGCCGGGTGACAGAATTGTTGACGCCGTTAGTGCAGGGCCTGGCGCCGCATGTCGACATATGGCTGGCTGAAACCCAGAGTTCAATTGCTGAAGCTCGCGCCATCCACGCCGGGCTGCCAGAGGACGGCAAGCCGTTCTGGTTGTCGTTTACGTTGAAGGATGAAGACACCGACGACGTACCGCGCCTGCGTTCTGGCGAGCCGGTGGCGGAGGCTGCCGAAGCGGCGGCGCAACTGGGTGTGCAAGTGCTGCTGTTCAATTGCAGCCAGCCGGAAGTGATTGGCGCTGCCATCGACGCGGCGCGCCAGACCTTTGAGCGCTTGGGGGGGACCATTCAAATCGGCGCTTACGCCAATGCCTTTCCGCCGCAACCCAAGGAGGCCACGGCCAACGATGGCCTGGACCCGTTACGCGACGACCTGGACCCGCCCGGCTATCTGCAATGGGCTGCGGATTGGCAGGCACGTGGCGCCAGTCATTTGGGCGGTTGCTGCGGGATTGGGCCGGAGCATATTGCGGTGCTGGCCCAGAAGCTGGGGTAGTTAAGCCAACACCGGTCAACAGTGTGGGAGCTGGCTTGCCTGCGATAGCGGTGTTTGAGCAATGGATGTGTCCATTGATCCACCGCTATCGCGGGCAAGCCCGGCTCCCACAGTGATTAAGGGTGTTTTGGAGATTTACGCTCGGCACTGGGCCAGGCTTTTCACCTGCCCGTCATCACGCTGATTCGCCTCCGATAACCATTCCTCAAACCCGGCCCCAACCGCTGGCCATTCCGAATCGATGATCGAATACCACGCGGTATCACGGTTTTGGCCCTTGACCACCATGTGCTGGCGGAACACGCCTTCAAAACTGAAGCCCAAGCGCTCTGCCGCATATTTGGAGCGGCCGTTGCCGCTGTTGCACTTCCACTCCAAACGGCGATAACCCAACTCGAACGCGTACTTGGCGAGCAGGTACACCGCTTCGGTGCTTTTCGGTGAGCGCTGCATCGGTGCGCCGAAGGTGACGTGGCCGATTTCAATGCGGCCCTGCTCAGGGACGATGGACATCAAGCTGAGGATGCCTTGCACCTGCCCGCTGACGCGGTCGACCACGCTGAAGAAATACGGGTCGCTGTTTTGGGCATGGTTGTTGAGCCACGCATCAAACGCAGCGCGCTCGGGGAAGGGGCCGTAGGGCAAGTAATCCCACAGTTTCGGGTCGGCGCCGGGGCCTTGCAGGGCCAGGAACAAGTCGTCGCCATGGCGCGCCGGGTCGAGCCTTTCCAGGCGAATAAAGCGCCCTTCAAGCAGTTGCACGGTTGGCGCGGGAACGCCTTTCCAGTCGGCGAGGGAAGTGGACATGCTGCGCTCCTTAAAGACCTTTGCGAAATTGGATGAAACCCGGGCGTTCGGCAATGCGTTCGTACAGCTGGATCGCGGTGGCGTTGGTTTCGTGGGTGAGCCAGTGAACCTTGGCGCAACCATCGGCCTTGGCGGTGGCGTAGACGAATTCGATCAGTTGGCGGCCGACGCCGGTGCCACGTTGGCTCGGGTCTACCAGCAAGTCCTGCAGGTAGCAGGAATTTTCGATGCTCCAATTGGAACGGTGGTAGATGAAGTTGACCATGCCCACCGCCTTGCCATCTTGCCACGCCAGCGCCGAATGTGTGGGTTCGCTGGCGTCGATCAAGCGTTGCCAGCTGCTTTGGCTGACGGCGTCCGGCAGCTCGGTGTTGTAGAACTTCAAATACGCCTGCCATAGCGGCAACCAGGCGGCGTGGTCGGCGGCGGTGACTTGGCGGATATCGATCTGGCTCATTCTGAAGCTCCTCGTGGAATAAAGCGCGCGAGGGTCTGGTCGCGCACATCCGTGCTGGCGGCCAGGCCGTCGCGCACGCCGGCGATGTCGGCCGGGCTGCGGTTCTGGCTAAGTTTGCGTTTACCGATCAGACGGTCGATTGGCAGGGCGAAGCCGACAATGGCCTTGAGCATGCCTTCAATGTAGTCCGCCGGTGCGTCGCTGACTTTCCACGGTTGGGCGCGGTCGCCTTCGTGGCGGTCGGTCAGCGCCGTGACCACGCCGAGCAAACGCTCCACGTCGCTGAACACCTCGGCATTGCCGTAGGCGTGTACCGCAATGTAGTTCCAGGTCGGCACCACTTTGCCGTGCTCGGCCTTGGCCGGGTAGAACGCCGGGCTGATGTAGGCCTCGGCGCCGGCGAAAATCACCAGGGCGTCGCTGCCGTTTTGCAGGTCTGTCCACTGCGGGTTGGCTTTGGCCAAGTGCCCGTACAGGGTGCCGTTCGGGCCTTCATCGGGGTTAAGCAGCAACGGCAAGTGGCTGGCCAGCAGGCCTTGCTCACCGAAAGTAACCAGCTGCGCCAGGCGGGTGTGCTGGATCAGTTGATGCAGTTCGGGCAAATCGTCGAGAGCAAAGGCGCGGGGTGTGTACATGGAAATATTCCTTGGCGAATGCCTGCATCCTAGGCAGGCTAATGGTTCGTTGAAAGAGCCATCTGGCATCCATTTCATAGGTCCAATATGCCACCCATCGCGCCGCCTTTGTCATTCAACCCCGCTGGCATTGAGCTGGATCGTCGCCAGGGCCTGACTCGCCAGCTGTATGAGGCCCTGCGCCAGCGCGTGCTGGACGGCCGGCTGGTGAGTGGCACACGGTTGCCGGCCACCCGCGACTTGGCGGCGGCGCTGTCGATCTCGCGCAACAGCGTGGTGCGCGCTTACGACCAGCTGTATGCAGAGGGGTTTATCGAGAGCCGGGTCGGCGATGGCACTTATGTGGCTCAACTGCCCACGGCAAAAAAACTATCCACAAAACCATCCACAGGGTTATCAACAGGCTTATCCCCAGCCTTATCCACAAAATGGGAGAATTTTCCCGAAAATCTGGACAGTGAAGTTATCCACAGCGGCGGCCTGGCGCGGATAAAAAACAACCACCTTTCACAAACACCGTCCGGCCCGCCACGGGCATTCCGGGTGGGTGTACCCGCCTTCGACCTGTTTCCCTTTGAGGTGTGGGCCAAGCTGAACGGGGCGTTCTGGCGCAAACCGGACCTGGAGCAGCTCTGCTACGGCGACCCGGCGGGTGACGCTCGCCTGCGCGGCTTGATCGCCGCTTACTTGCGCAGCTCGCGGGGCATGCAGTGCACGGCTGAGCAAATAGTGATCACCAGTGGCGCGCAGCAGGCAATTAGCCTTTGTGCACAGCTGCTGGTGGAGCCTGGAGACGGCGTGGCGGTGGAAAACCCCGGCTATCGCGCGGCCGGGCATGCATTCGCCTTGGCGGGCGGCAAACTGCATGGCGTACCGGTGGACGGCGAGGGCATTGATTGCCAGGTGCTCAACTCGCTGGATGACTGCCGCGTGGCTTACGTAACGCCGTCTCATCAATACCCGCTCGGCGTGGTAATGAGCCTGGCGCGGCGCCTGGATCTGCTCGCCTGGGCCGAGCGTACGGGGGGCTGGATCATTGAGGATGACTATGACGGCGAGTACCGCTACAGCGGCGCGCCGCTGTCGCCCTTGGCGGCATTGGACCGCAGCAGCCGAGTGCTGTACGTCGGCACTTTCGGCAAGGTGGCATTCCCCGCGTTGCGTCTGGGCTATCTGGTATTACCCCTGGGTTTGGTGGACGCTTTCTCCAGGCGGCGCGCTGTGGACATGCGCCACTCCGAAGTCAGCACCCAGGCGGTGATGGCCGAGTTTATGGCGGCCGGGCATTTTCAGCGGCATATTCGGCGCATGCGCCGCGCCGCATTGAGCCGACGCAACGCGTTGCTGGCGGGCTGGCCCAGCGGGTTGCCGGGTGTGGGGGAGTTGCCCGGCGTGGCGGCGGGGCTGCACCTGACGGTGCGTGTCGACAGCCTGGCCCGTGAGCAACAATTGCTTGAGCAAGCGTGCGCCGTGGATGTGGAGGTCAACGGTTTGAGCACGTACTGGCTGGCGCAGTCGAGCCCTGCCGAGGATCAGCGCGCCGGTCTGGTACTGGGCTTCGCCGCCGTGCCCGAAGCGGGTATTGCCTTGGCGCTGGCGCGGCTGCGCCAGGCCTGGCAAGGCTGAATCAGGTGCCGGACTTGATCTTGGTCCAGGCTCGCGTCCTCGCCCGTTCCGCATCACGCCCCAACGGTTTCAAGGTATACAGCGTGGCCATCGCGGCCTCGGTGGGGTACAGGTTGGGGTTGTTGCGAATCGCCGGGTCGACCAACTCGGTCGCGTCCTTGTTCGGGTTGGGGTAGCCGACAAAGTCGCTGACTGGTGCGATCACCTGGGGTTGCAGCAGGTAGTTGATGAACGTGTAGGCGTCCTGCGGGTTCTGCGCGCCCTTGGGGATGGCGAGCATGTCAAACCAGATCGGCGCGCCTTCTTTGGGCAGACGCATGTCCACGGTCACACCATTCCTGGCTTCCCTGGCGCGGTTGGCGGCCTGGGAAAAGCTGCCCGAATAGCCGACGGCCACGCAGATGTCGCCGTTGGCGATATCCGCCATGTATTTGGACGAGTGGAAGTAGGTGACGTACGGCCGGATCTTCATCAGCAAGGCTTCGGCCTTGACGTAATCCTTGGGGTTACTGCTGTTGGGGTCCAGGCCCAAGTGCTGCAACGCCAAGGGCAGGATTTCCGACGGCGAATCAAGCAAGGCCACGCCGCATTGCTTGAGCTTGCTGATGTTCTCTTCCTTGAAGATCAGGTCCCAGCTGTCTACCGGTGCATTGGCCCCCAGCGCGGCCTTGACCTTGTCCGGGTTGAAGCCGATGAGGATGGTGCCGTACATGTACGGCACGGCGAATTTGTTGCCTGGGTCGTTGGCCTCGATCAGCTTCATCAGCTTGGGATCAAGGTGGTTCCAGTTCGGCAACTGGCTGCGGTCCAGCGGCTGGAACACGCCGGCTTCGATCTGCTTGGCGAGAAACACGTTGGACGGCACCACCACGTCATAGCCGGAGTTGCCGGTGAGCAGCTTGGCTTCCAGGGCTTCGTTGGTGTCGAAGATGTCGTACACCAGCTTGATCGCCGGGTTCTGGGCTTTGAAGTCTTCGAGCGCCTTGGGCGTGATGTAGTCGAACCAGTTGTAGACCTTCAGGGTTTTTTCTTCGGCCTGCACTGCGCCGCTCGCTACGGCGGCGCACAGGGCGAGGGAGGTAAGCATCTTCATCGGGTGACTCCTTCCAGTTCGAAACCTTCAAGGACGTTGACGGCGTTGATGCCGATTTCTTCTACCGCATAGCCGCCTTCCATCACAAACAGGGTCGGCTTGCCCAGGCGCGCGATGCGTCGGCCCATGGCCAGGTAATCCGGGCTGTCGAGCTTGAACTGGGAGATGGGGTCGTCCTTGAAGGTGTCCACGCCCAGGGACACCACGAGGATGTCGGCGCCGTAGCGTTCGGTTTCGACGCACGCCTCTTCGAGCGCCGCACTCCACCGGTCCCAGCCCGAGCCGGCTGGCAGTGGGTAGTTGAAGTTGAAGCCTTCCCCGGCGCCTTTGCCCCGCTCATCGGCGTAGCCCAGAAAGAACGGGAATTCTGCCTCCGGGTGGCCGTGGATCGAGGTGAACAGCACGTCGCTGCGCTCATAAAAAATCGACTGGGTGCCGTTGCCGTGGTGGTAGTCCACGTCGAGAATCGCGACCTTTTTATGGCCCTGGTCGAGAAATGCCTGGGCGGCAATCGCGGCATTGTTGAGGTAGCAATAACCGCCCATCAAGTCGCCTGCGGCGTGATGCCCCGGCGGGCGGCACAGGGCGAAGGCACTGTGGGCGCCGCTGTGGATTGCCTGTTGTGCGGTGAGCGCGACTTGCGCCGCGCTGTATGCCGCTTGCCAGGTGCCGGCGGTGATCGGTGCGCCGCCGTCGAAGCTGTAATAGCCGAGCTGGCCGTGCAGGCTGGTGGGCAGAACCCGGCGCAGGGTGCGGGCGGGCCAAGTGTAGGGCAGCAAGTCGCCGTCCTGGCCGAACTCGGTCCAGCGGGCCCAGGCACCTTTGAAGAAATCGAGGTAGTCGCGGCTGTGGATGCGTTGCAGCGGGGCCAGGCCGAAATCCTGCGGCGCCTGCACCGGGCCGAGTTCACGGTCCTTGACCCGTTGCAGCACATGGTCGGCCCGCGAAGGCATTTCGAAGCAGGGCATCAGTTGCCCGTCCATCAATTCACAGCGTCCATGGTGCAGATGGTGATCGTCGGAATAGATCGTCAGCATGGGTACTCCCCGCAGGCCTGTTGTTGTGCCTTGCAGTGTTGCGGCGCGGGTGGTTCAAGAGAATGGCAGGAGCGGCCAGAAGGGGATAAATATGGCCAAAGAAAGTGACCATAATTCGCCCATTAAGGGCGCATGAGGCTGGGCGCCACGCCACTCCAGCGCACAAACGCATGGCGAAAGCTGGCGGTCTCGCTGAAACCCAACTGTTCGGCGATTTTGTGAATCGGCCATTGGTCTTGCGCCAGCCAGTGCTTGGCCTGCTCAAAGCGCAGCTCGTCGAGCAATTGCTGATAGCTGCACCCCAGCGCCTTCAAGTGCCTGCGCAAGGTGCGCGGCGAGCAGTTCATCTGCGCCGCCAAACCGTCCAGGCCGGGGGCCGCGTGCAGTTGGTCGGCCAGCAACTGGCGCACGCGATTGAGCCAGGCCTGGCGCCCGGTAAATTCGGAGTTCTGCTTGCGGCAGCGTTCGGCCATGGCGCGGTGGGTGATGGCATCCGCCAGAGGCAAGGGTTGTTGCAGCCACTGCTGGTCGAAGGCAAACCCATTGGTCGGCGCGTCAAATTGCAGCGGGCAATCGAAGCGTTCGGCATAGCGTGCGTGGTAATCCGGCGCCGGATAGTCGAAGCGCGCTTCACGCAACGGCAGCGGGCGGCCCAGCAAGTCATCGCAGATGACTTTGAGCGACACCAGGCAAAACTCTACATTGAACGCCGCCAGTTCCGGGTTTTCCCGATAGTCGCCAGCGGTCAACCAGATCTGCTCGCCGTCTTCCACCAGGCTCAACTCGAAAAGTGTTCCCAACAGCGCCGGGTAGCGCAGCGCCAGGCGTAACGCGTCACCTAAGGTGGCACTGGTGAGTAGCGCATAGCCGAGCAAACCATAGGAGGACACGTGCATGCGCTGGCCCAGTTCGAGGCCGATGTCCTGGCGCAGGGCCACGGCATTGGCGCACACGCGCATCTCCTGGCAGGTGGTGATGCGCGTGTCGGCGTGGCGCAGATCGGCGACGCCAATGCCGCTGCCGGCCAGTAACACGTCGCTCGCCAGGCCCTGGTCCTGGAAGGTGGCCAGGACCAGGGACACGGCATTGAGCGTGGTCAGGTGTGAATGCAGCATGGGCAAAACCAGTGCCAGAGTGTGGCAAAGGCGCAGCAAGTTGCATGCCGTCCCACCGGCCCCGCATCAGCTACCGGATTCAGATTTCGGGCGGTCGAAAAACACGCGTTGGGCTTGTTCCTGGCTGATCTCACTGCGCAAAAAGTTGACTCTCTGCTTGCTGGTCGAGCCTTTGGAGGCGTCAGCGGCTGCGCCCATGCGAAGTTCCTCGACGGTTTTCAAGCGCGCTGACAGGAACGCCTTGTCGGGTGTCCAGTTGGCGCTGTAATGAAACTGGGCATACCAGAGCACTTCATGGGTGGAGCGATCGCTGATGCTGTATTCCGACACGTAGTGGGCCTTATGCCCCCGCTGTCGGCGGTTGAGGGTTTTTTTGAGGGTGATCGCATCATGCTGCTGGAGCCAGTCAAGCGCCCAGGCGGTGGGCGGATGTTGCTTGATCGCGCTGAGCACGCACGTGTTGCTGGTCTGATAAAGGGCTTCTACAGCATCGACCAAGGCCTTTTTCACGGTACTCGCTGGAAGCGTTTCACTTTCGGTGTCGTTGCTTAGCGTCAGCGTGTGCTCGATGGCATTGGCGGCCTGTTCCAGGCGCGCCGCCTGATGGTGGTAAAGCTGTTCGATGCTGACAGGGGTTCGGTCCGGCCGACTCGCTCGGGCAGTGGCGCGCAGCTGGAATGCCGGCAGTTCGTCGAGCAGTGCCTGGCCCTGTCGAATGGTGGTTTGGATATCCACTGG
Source organism: Pseudomonas sp. PWP3-1b2 (assembly GCF_049896045.1). NCBI lineage: Bacteria > Pseudomonadati > Pseudomonadota > Gammaproteobacteria > Pseudomonadales > Pseudomonadaceae > Pseudomonas > Pseudomonas sp. PWP3-1b2. The sequence goes on along the minus strand of NZ_JAFCTN010000003.1, from coordinate 178,841 downwards.
CGACGGAGTCGTGGGTGGCGTTTTCACGCGCAAGGCCCAGACCCCTTTGGTTTTTTCATGGAAGGTGGCGATCACTTTGTTCGTGACCGGCGAGGTGATATCCACCAGCCAGGTTTCCGTTGCCAGATCAGTCAACCGCGGTTCGCCAATGAGCTGCCCATGAAAGCGTGTGCGGATGTATTTTTTATGAGCCCTGGGCGGGGTTGGCGGCGGTGTCGGACGGCTTCGCACGCGGTCTCGTTCGGTCGTCGACACGCCAAGGTTGCTGATGGCTCGGCGCTGATAGCCGGCGAGTTGGCTGCGCAGGGTTTGCAGCGGCTTTGGCAGCACGTGGTCCGAAAAGTCGACGGCAAAATCCTGCAGCTGTTCGTCTTGCGTCTGGAACTGATCGATCAGGCTGTTGAGGGTGTCGATTCGTGCGTCGAGTTGCGACTCGCTTTGTGCAAGCAAGGTTTCCTGCAAACACTGAATCGAGATTTCGGCGCTGTTCACAATTTGATCGAGCGTCGTCCAGGCCACAGGCGCCGCCTGAATGCTGGTCGGCGACAGGCATAAGTTGCGCGAGATCGACACGCGTAATGCTTTCAATTGGTCGACGCTATAGGCGGGCAGCGTACCCTGGATGATGCTGATCAGGTGCTTGCCATCCTTGCCCAACTGGTCAAGCTCACTGAAACGGCTCTGCATGTATTCCAGGTGTCCAATGGTGACCGGGATCAGCTCGTTGAGGCTCTGGTCCTCTTCGATCTGGCGGTCTTGTGGCGACTCGGCCTGACGTTCGATTCGCTCCAGGGCGGCGCGCAGTTTCGGGGTAAAAAGCGTGAGGATTTCGCGCAAACTTTCGCTCGTCATCTTGGTTTGCGCCTTGATGTAGCTCAGGGCTTTTTGCGGGTAATCGGAGGTCGGTGCGTGAACACTCAATTCCTTGAGTTTTTGCAGGGCCGACTCGTACTCCTTGCGTTGGCTTTCCAGGGTTTGCAGGTAGGTTTGTCGACGCGCCTCGGCTGACGTGGAGGGACCAGCTTCCATGGCCTGGCGCGTGTGTTCCAGCTGCAGTTGGGCGGCTTTTTTGGTGTTCTCGAACGCGTCCAACTGTACGCGCAGCTCTTGCGCGCGTTTGAGCGCCAAGGCCTGTGCCTTGCGGGTCAGGTACTTGGGGCCGCCACCGCGCAGGCGCAGGCGGGTATCGACAAACCATTGCCCCTTGCTGTTGTTGATCAACGGCGGGCCGGTGCGCTCGGGCTGTGCAGGGTCGGCGATCAGCACACTGTCGTTTTCATCCACCCGCACCTGGAACCAGCGCGTGCCCACGGGCGCGTACCAGTTTTGACCGCTGCGATAGAGATGCTGATGCGCGCCCTCGACAGTGTTGGCTTCACCCAGCGCGTCGGGCCTGGCGACCTTGAAACTGTCCAGCACCACCGCCAGGCGTGACGGCGTACGGTTTATTGCGCCACTGGTATGCAAGGGCTGGTCGTGGTTGCTTTGCGCGTCCGAGGTGATAGTTGCCAGTTTGTTGATGGACAAGGGTGTTGTCTTGACGGTGGGGCGCGGCAGCTGCGCAACGTTGGGCGCATCGATCTCCCGGCGTGGCGCGTTGCGGGTGACGCTGTGCAGGGTGAGCGCCATGCCGATGTTAAGCAGCAGGTCGGCAAGGGCCGCCCAGGGTGACGCCTGTTCAGGGTGGGCCTGGGCGTCGACCACGTGTTGCAGCTGATCCATGATTTGCCAGATCCAGGCAGCGGCGCCGACAGTCCTGCCGAGGAATGGCAGAGCAGCATTGAAGATCATCCAGCCGGCGCGCTTGAACGTGGCCCATCGCGCATCGCTGTTGGACACCGATTGGCGGTCTGCCAGTTCGACCAGAGCGTTGGCATTGGCGTTATACAGCGTGACGAACTGATCGCCTGTCAGTGCCTGCGTACCGAGCGCCATAGGCCCACTCATGATCAGCAGCTTGAGGGGGTCGACCATGAAGTCGACCACCGTCCAGGGCGAGGGCAGCTCACCGGGGAACACGTACTGGGCGTAATCATGGCGCGCGTCATCGGGCAGCCAGGCAAGCACCGAGTCTCGCAGGCTCGTGGTTTGTTGCAGGGCGTAGATCAAGTTGGTGGGCGACGGGTACTGGCTCAACGGCTGGTCGAGCAGCGGCCGATACAGCAAACAAGGGCCAGCGGCCGGGTCCTGGGGGCCGATGACGAACATGTTGGCGACGGTGTCCAGGGTTTTGCTCAGTCGTCGTAGCGGCTCGAACGCCAGCGGCCGTATGACGATCACCTGGCCCTGCACCTGGCGGTCGGCGGGATCGGCCTGCATCGCCGCCGCCACGTAGCGATAGCCCAGCTCATCAATCCCGGCTTCATCGCGAATCTTGCACTGCAGCGCGAGCATCGGCAGTTGAAGGCGCAAGTGCTGTGCATAGAGCGCTTGGCGGCGTCTGGATTCCCGGGGATCAGCGAGCAGTTTTTGCTTGATCAGCGCGGGGTAGGCGTTGCCGATGTCTACGCGGCTGATCAGCGTTTTCAGGTACTCGACGGTCAGCCAGTCGGGAAGCGGTTGAGGGCTTCTCTTGCGCAGCGTGGTGACGCCCAGAGGCAAGGCAATCAAGTTCTGCAGCGCCAGGTCTGCGAGGCCGAACACGGCGATGTCAAATTGCCCGGGTATCGGGAACAATCCCCAGATCACCGGGCTTTTCACCACGATATCGAGGTCTTCCAGAAGCAGCGCCGCAGCGTCGGCGTGGTCTTTGCGCATTTCGGCGTTCAGCATATCCAGTGCGTATTGCTTGATCGGGCTGATGCCATCCTGATAGGACTGGCCCTGATTGGAACTGTGCAAGGTCGCCAGGTCCTTGAGGTAGCGCGAATAGATATTCTGATCGGAGCTTGAGGCGCTGGTGAGCCAATCGGGGAGGGCCTGGATAAACGGTTGCAGATCGGGGGCGGCCACGGTGGATTGCGGGGTTGGCGGTGACACCAGGGATTTCTGAGTGGCTTGGGATTCGCGTAAATACGAAAAATCCATGGCGCCGATGGCGGCAATCTGCACGCTGATGAAGGCACTCGCCAGGTAGTCAAAAAAATCGCCATCGGGTTCGAGCAGGCGCCACTGAATGGTTTTGTGGGTGGTAGCGTTATCCAGGAGGTTGGGCAGGTCCTGGGCGAGTTGTTCCAGGCTGCTGTATTTTTTGAAGCCCAAGAGCAGTGAGTGCGTGAGGATTACGTCGCTGCCCTCCTGTTGACCGATGACGACGCTGATCAGATGCTCGTTGAGGTGCGTGACGTTGCCAGCGTCGTCGATCTCGTCGATATCGATCACATAGGCCCGCACAGCATTGGGGTCACTGAGCAGGCGTGTTGCGAGGTCAGGCGTGCGGTACAGCTCACTCGCCATCTGGCGGTCTGCGGTGGTCCAGTCGGCTAACTCTTCAGCATCCCAAAATTCGCGCAACGCCGCGGACAGCGAATGCCAGCGCGGACCGCTTTCATCCTCGGCGCCGTTCCAGTAGGTCAGTAGCGTCTGTTGATAGCCGGGCAAGATCACGGGCGCCAGGGTGTTGAGCATGCCGGCAATGTCGAGGATGCGCACCGGCAGGTGCACCGCCGGCACAACGATCGGCAATTGGGTCAGGAAGTGTTCGCCTTCCAGGTAGAGGACGGGCGTCGCCACCACTGACTGGACGGCCAGAATGTCGGTCAGTGCCTGGTAGTAGTGGCCGGCAGCGATGACCTGGTCATCGACAATCTCCCATATCGGGGTAACGACCACGGCGATGTTCGGGTCGATGTCCAGTGACGGATAAAGCGTGTGCAACTGTTCGCGCAACAACTCGGCGGCGACTTCGCGAAACGCCGGGCCGAGGGACATTTGCGTGATCAGGGCTGCGGTGAGGGTGTGCGGTTGAGCCGTGGAAAGGGTGGCGGTCATGGAGCGTCCTGACGTGCGTAAGAATGGCAACGACCCCAGAGCAACCCTGGGGTGTGGTCATGCTAGAAAACGCACGGTCAGGAACGGTGGTGCTTATGTAGCCTCGGTATTGGCGCTCAGCGCAATTCGCCGCACAGGTCCAGCTCCATCAGTCGACGGACTTCCTGAGTGTCGAGCCCGGCGCCGATCAGCGCGTTGAGCTTGCCGAATGCTGCTTCGCGGGTCATGCCGCCACCCGACAACACGCCGACGCCGCGCAACCGGCTGCCAGCTTCGTAGACGTCCAGTTCCACGCCGCCTTCATGGCATTGGGTGATGGCTACCACCACAATCTCTTGGTCCTGCGCCCGTTGCAGGCTGGCCAGGAATGCGGGGTTGTCGCTCGGCCCGGTGCCGCTGCCGAAGCACTCCAGCACCAGCGCCTGAATGCCGCTGTCGATCAGCGCATCGAGTTGCGCGGCAGCGATGCCGGGCACCAGCGGCAGCACACCAACATTGGCCAGGGCCTTGGGCTGACGGTAGTGCAAGGCTGCCGGGATCATGTCGGCCTGGGCCACGCCGCCGTTGCGTTGCAGCGCGGCAAAGGGATGGCGACCAAAACTGCGGATCTTCGCGCAACGGGTTGGCGCCATCAATGCGCCATGGAAGTACAGCTGCACGCCCGGTTCCAAACCAGCACCCAGCGCGTGCAGCGCGCCGCTGACGTTTTCCCAGGCATCGCTGTCGGGCACGCCGGCCGGCAACATCGAACCGGTGAACACCACCGGCGCGGGCAGGCCGAGCAGTTGGAAGCTCATGGCTGCTGCGCTGTAGGCCAGGGTGTCGGTGCCGTGCAGGATCAGTACGCCATCGCAGCCCAGGTCCACGGCGTCGATCACGGCCGTGTGCAGGCGCTGCCAGTAGGCGGGGGTCATGTTGGCGCTGTCGATCAGCGGGGCCATTTCCTGGAAATGCCAGGCGGGAACCGGTTGATCGGCAAGCTGCACGCGCATGCGCGCTTCGAAACCGGACGCGGGCGCCAGGCCGTTGGCACTGGCCTGCATGCCGATGGTGCCACCGGTGTAGAGCACCATGACGTTGTGTGAGGGTGACATTAAGATTCTCCTGAACGAAAAACGCCGCCGGGCCCAGAGCATGCCCAAGGCCGGGCGGCGTGTCATCTATCTACGCTTAGCGTTGCGCTTGAGCGTTCAGTTCAGCCGAAGCGACTGCTTGCGGTTTTGCCGGATTCGCCGGCCAGGCCTTGCGGTCCAGGTCCAGGTCAGGGAACTGGCTGGAGTCGAACACGGGCGTCTTGATGCCGGCTGCGCGCTGGTTGTCGTAGTCGTTCAGGATGCGCATGGCGATCTTGAACAGGAACGCCAGGGCGAACAGGTTGACGAAGGCGAGCATGGTCATGGTGATGTCGGCGAAGGCGAACACGGTGCCCAGGTTCTCGATCGAGCCCCAGAAAATCAGCACCAGCACCAGCGCGCGATAACCCATCAGCACCTTACGGTTGTTGCCCACCAGGAAGCGCAGGTTGCTCTCGCCGAGGTAGTAGTTGTACATGATCGAGGTGAACACGAACAAAGCCAGGGCCACCGAGATGAACATGCGGCCCCAGTCACCGACCACGGCGGCCAGGGAGTTCTGGGTCAGGGCAATGCCGTCGCCTTCAAAGCCTGGGGTGTAGAAACCGGAGAGCAGGATCAGCAGCGCGGTGCAGGTGCAGATCACGAAAGTGTCGAGGAAAACGCTGAACGCCTGGACCACGCCTTGGGCGATCGGGTGTTCTACGGAGGCCACCGCTGCCACGTTAGGCGCACTGCCCAGACCGGCTTCGTTGGCGAACACGCCGCGTTTCACGCCCATGATGATCGCGCTGCCTACCAGGCCACCGAAGGCTTGGTCGAGGCCGAAAGCGCTCTTGACGATGGTCGCGAGCATGGCCGGCACGTGGTCGAATTGCAGCACGATCACGTACAGGGTCACGGCGATGTAGACCAGGGTCTTGACCGGCACCAGCAGGTCAGCGATGGACGCGATGCGCTTGATCCCGCCGATGAACACCAGGCCCAGCAGCACCGCCAGCGCGAGGCCGGTGTAGGTGGTGTCGAGGCCGAAAGCGTTGTTCAGCGAGTGCGTCACGGCATGGGCTTGCAGGCCGTTGAAGGCGAAGCCAAAGGTCACCAGCAGCAGGAACGCCATGACCATACCCAGCCAGCGCTTGTGCAAACCGTGCTGGATGTAATAAGCCGGGCCGCCACGGTAGGTGCCCTCTGCGTCGGTGCGCTTGTACAGCTGGCCGAGGGAGCACTCGATGAAGCTCGACGACATGCCCACCAATGCGGTGACCCACATCCAGAACACGGCACCGGGGCCACCCAGGGTCACGGCAATGCCCACACCGGCGATGTTGCCGGCACCGACGCGGCCGGCCAGGCTGAGCATCAGCGCCTGGAACGAGCTGAGTTGGCCGGAGCTGCTTTTCAGGCTGTCTTTAAACACCGAGAACATGTGGAAAAAGTGACGCAGTTGAACGAAACGCGAGCGGATCGTGAAATAACCGCCGAGCCCGACAATGAGCACGATCAGTACTTTCCCTGAGAGGAAGTCGTTGATGACTTCGAGCATGGAGTGTTCCTCGCTGATTTTTCTAATGGCAAACGCAGGACGGTCCGACGCATCGCTCAGCACCAGGCAGTGCACGACGCTTCGACCCCAATCCTTTTGCGGGTGTTGTTATTCATGCGGTTTCGCGCAGTCCAGGATCTCGTTACCGACGACCGCTGACGCGAACAGGGGCGGCACTATACCTACGCGAGCGTAATCCGTCTGCACGAGGCGATTAAAGGTTTCAGCCAAGCTGTTGCAGGGGAGTTGGGTTTGCAGGGCGATTTTAGAGTTCTTATTGGCGTCATTTCACAACCTCAAGGCAAAAAAAAGGGCCTGAAGAACGAGCCTTCAGGCCCTCAAAAGGTGAGAGGTGTCTAGTCCCTCAACCTGGTGAGCGGTGCAACAAACATCAGGCCTTCAAGGGGACCAGACGTGGGGCAATCATGTTTTCCGGGCGCAGGATGTCGTCGAGCATGGCGTCGTCGAGCAAGCCTTCTTCGCGCACCAGTTCCAGCACGCCGCGGCCGCTTTCGAGGGCGATACGCGCAATGCGGGTGGCGTTTTCATAGCCGATGTACGGGTTCAGTGCGGTGACCAGGCCGATGGAATGCTCCACCAGTTCGCGGCAGCGCGCTTCGTTGGCGGTGATGCCGACGATGCAGTGCTCGCGCAGCATGTCCATGGCGCGTTGCAGCAAGCGGATCGAGTCGAAGATCTTGAACGCGATCAGCGGCTCCATCACGTTCAGTTGCAGTTGGCCGCCTTCGGCTGCCATGGTCAGGGCCAGATCGTTGCCGATGACCTGGAACGCCACCTGGTTTACGGCTTCCGGGATCACCGGGTTGACCTTGCCGGGCATGATCGAGCTGCCTGGCTGACGCGCCGGCAGGTTGATTTCGTTGATGCCGGTGCGTGGGCCGCTGGACAGCAGGCGCAAGTCGTTGCAGATTTTCGACAGCTTTACGGCGGTACGCTTGAGCATGCCGGAGAACAGCACGAAGGCGCCCATGTCGGAGGTCGCTTCGATCAGGTCGGCTGCCGGCACCAGCGGCTGGCCGCTGATCAGGGCCAGGCGCTGGACGGCCAGGGCCTGGTAGCGCGGGTCGGCGTTGATGCCGGTGCCGATGGCGGTGCCGCCCAGGTTCACTTCGGTCAGCAGCTCTGGTGCCAGTGTTTTCAGGCGGGCCAGGTCTTCACCGAGGGTGGTGGCGAAGGCGCGGAATTCCTGGCCGAGGGTCATCGGCACGGCGTCTTGCAATTGGGTGCGGCCCATTTTCAGCACGTGGCTGAATTCGACGCCCTTGGCGGCGAACGCCTGGATCAGGCTGTCGAGGCTGGCCAGCAGCGCGTCATGGCCCAGCAGCAGACCCAGGCGGATCGCGGTCGGGTAGGCGTCGTTGGTCGACTGCGCCATGTTCACGTCGTTGTTGGGGTGCAGGTACTGGTATTCGCCCTTGTTGTGGCCCATGGCCTCCAACGCGATGTTGGCGATGACTTCGTTGGCATTCATGTTGGTTGAAGTGCCGGCGCCGCCTTGAATCATGTCCACCACGAATTCTTCGTGGAAATCGCCGCGAATCAGGCGGGCACAGGCTTCGCTGATAGCCGCATGCTTGGCATCGCTGAGCTGGCCCAACTCGCGGTTGGCGTCAGCGGCTGCTTGCTTGACCATTGCCAGGCCGACCACCAATTTCGGGTAATGCGAAATCGGAACGCCCGAGAGGCGGAAGTTATTCACCGCTCGCAGGGTCTGGATGCCGTAATACGCTTGAGCGGGCACGTCGAGTACGCCAAGCAGGTCTTTTTCTGAGCGGAATGATGCAGCGGAGGACATGACGGAAATCATCTCGATAAGGACCCGGAACTGGCCGGAACGCTGCGAATGCTAGGCTTGTGGGAGATTTTGGGCCAATGCCTTTCAGCGCTGGCCTATGCACAAACGGCATAATGTAGCTGTGACCCGGTTATCATGGCGGGCGTGTGTACCAAAATGGTGCGTATCCGTGGGAGGAACTGATGAACCTTGAGAGCAAGTGGCTGGAAGACTTCAGCGCCCTGGCGGCGACCCGCAGTTTCTCCCAGGCAGCGGAGCGGCGCTTTGTGACCCAGCCGGCCTTCAGCCGGCGTATTCGCAGCCTGGAAGCCGCGTTGGGTCTGACACTGGTCAATCGCTCGCGCACCCCGGTAGAGCTGACGGCGGCGGGGCAGTTGTTCCTCGTGACGGCGCGCACCGTGGTTGAACAGCTCGGTGAGGTGCTGCGCCATTTGCATCATCTGGAAGGCGGGCAGGGTGAGGTCATGCAGGTGGCGGCGGCTCACTCCCTCGCGCTGGGCTTCTTCCCGCGCTGGATCGCGCAACTGCGCAATGAGGGGCTGAACATTGCCACGCGGTTGGTCGCCACCAACGTGGGTGACGCAGTGCACGCCCTGCGTGAAGGCGGCTGCGACTTGATGCTGGCGTTCTATGACCCGGACGCCGCCATGCAGATGGACCCCGAAATTTTCCCCTCGCTGCACTTGGGCAACACCGAAATGCTCCCGGTGTGCGCCGCCGATGCCGACGGCAAGCCGCTGTTCGACCTGGAAGGCGAGGGCAGTGTGCCGTTGCTGGCCTACAGCGCTGGTGCCTTCCTTGGGCGTTCGGTTCACCTGTTACTGCGCCAGCGTGCGTTGCGCTTTACCACCGTGTATGAAACCGCGATGGCCGACAGCCTGAAAAGCATGGCGCTGGAAGGCCTGGGCATCGCCTGGGTGCCGCAGTTGAGCGTGCGTGCCGAGTTGGCCCGAGGTGAGTTGGTGGTGTGCGGCGGCCCGCAATGGCATGTGCCGCTGGAGATTCGGCTGTATCGCTGCGCGCTGGTGCGCAAGGCGAACGTGCGGTTGTTGTGGCGCAAGCTGGAAGGTGGGGCGGCGCAAAACTCGACGGCTGAGCGCGGTTAGGTGGGAGCAGGCAAGCCAGCTCCCACACTATTTTGTGGTGTTTTCGCTGACTCGTAAGTCAATAAAACCGCCCCTTTGCGCCGCTAGACAGATGGTCATCCGAGGGGCTGTTTATCTGGTTTATTACGGTATACTGCGCGGCCTTCGGCCGGTCCAATCGGCCAGAATTCGTACAACAAGCCACGCTGGATTTCCCGCGTGGCTTGTTGTTTTTTGACGCGCCTGCGGGCGCCCAGAGAGAAGAGGCACGACGATGAGTGCATTGGTTGGCGTGATCATGGGCTCCAAGTCCGATTGGTCCACCCTTAGCCACACCGCCGATATGCTGGAAAAACTCGGCATTCCGTATGAAGTGAAAGTGGTCTCTGCCCACCGCACCCCGGATTTGCTGTTCCAGTATGCCGATGAAGCAGAATCCCGTGGCATCGAGGTGATCATCGCCGGTGCCGGCGGTGCGGCGCACTTGCCAGGCATGTGTGCGGCCAAGACCCACCTGCCGGTGCTCGGCGTGCCGGTGCAGTCGGCCATGCTTTCGGGCGTCGATTCGCTGTTGTCGATCGTGCAGATGCCGGCCGGTATTCCGGTGGCGACCCTGGCAATCGGCAAGGCTGGCGCGATCAACGCCGCCTTGCTGTCCGCCAGTATCCTGGGCGCCAAGCACCCGCAGTTCCACGCGGTGCTGAAAAAATTCCGCGCCGAGCAGACAGACAGCGTGCTGGACAATCCAGACCCACGCATCGCCTGAGGTGGTTGATTGATGAAAATCGGTGTAATCGGTGGCGGCCAACTGGGCCGCATGCTGGCTCTGGCGGGAACTCCGCTGGGGATGAACTTCGCTTTCCTGGACCCGGCGCCGGACGCCTGCGCGGCGGCATTGGGTGAACACCTGCGTGCTGACTACAGCGACCCGGACCACCTGCGCCAACTGGCCGACGAAGTCGACCTGGTGACCTTCGAGTTCGAAAGCGTCCCGGCTGAAACCGTGGCCTTCCTGTCGCAGTTCGTGCCGGTGTACCCGAGCGCCGAAGCCCTGCGCATCGCTCGCGACCGCTGGTTCGAGAAGAGCATGTTCAAGGACCTGGGCATTCCGACTCCGGCCTTCGCCGATATCCAGTCCCAGGCGGACCTGGACGCCGCTGTCGCCAGCATTGGCCTGCCGGCCGTGCTGAAAACCCGCACCCTGGGTTACGACGGCAAGGGTCAGAAAGTCCTGCGCACCGCCGCCGATGTGGTCGGCACGTTCGCCGAACTGGGCAGCGTCGCCTGCCTGCTGGAAGGCTTTGTGCCGTTTACCGGCGAAGTTTCGCTGATCGCCGTGCGTGCCCGTGATGGCGAAACCCGCTTCTACCCGTTGGTGCACAACACCCACGACAGCGGCATCCTCAAGTTGTCCGTGGCCAGCACCGATCACCCGTTGCAGGCCCTGGCGGAAGACTATTCCAGCCGTGTGCTCAAGCAGCTGGATTACGTCGGCGTGATGGCGTTCGAGTTCTTTGAAGTCGACGGTGGCCTCAAGGCCAACGAAATCGCCCCGCGCGTGCACAACTCCGGGCACTGGACCACCGAAGGCGCCGAGTGCAGCCAGTTCGAAAACCACCTGCGGGCGGTGGCGGGCTTGCCGCTGGGTTCCACGGCCAAGGTCGGCGAGAGCGCCATGCTCAACTTCATCGGTGTGGTGCCGGCGGTGGAAAAAGTCATCGCCATCGACGACTGCCACCTGCATCATTACGGCAAAGCCTTCAAGGCCGGGCGCAAGGTCGGTCACGCCAACCTGCGTTGCAAGGACCGCGCGACGCTTGACGCGCAAATCCTCAAGGTCCAGGCGCTGATCGCCGAACAGTAATCCAGGGATCGGCGGGAACCATTGGTTGCCGCCGCCTCTCTCATTGCAGGACGCCAAAGTCTGACTAGGCTTTCGCGTAGTTCACTTCATACAGAGGGAAATGCCATGGGTATCATCGGAACCATCTTCATCGGCTTGATCGTCGGTCTGCTCGCGCGTTTCCTCAAGCCAGGCGACGACAGCATGGGCTGGATCATGACCATCCTGCTGGGTATTGCCGGTTCGCTGGTTGCCACTTACGGTGGTCAGGCACTGGGCATCTACCAGGCTGGCCAGGGCGCAGGCTTCCTCGGTGCGCTGATCGGCGCCGTCGTGCTGCTGGTGATTTACGGCTTGCTGCGCAAAAAGTGATTTAGCGACAAAGCCCTCTGCGCTACGCAGGCGCAGAGGGCTAGAATGCTCGGCTTCCGACTTTGCCGAGCCTCTCCATGCGCCGTCTTATTTTGACTCTCCTCTTGCTGGGCTCAAGCCTGGCGCACGCCGGCGAACTGCCGGAAACCGACTGGCTCGAACTGATGCCGCTTTCCGACCAGAAAGCCCTCGAAGCCATGCCCGAAATTGACCACAACTCCCCCGAAGCCCAAGGCACGTTCACCGACAAAGGTGGCTTGAAGCAAAGCAAAGGCTTGCCGGCGGTGATGTACTCCACCAAAACCGTGGCCGCCATGAACGGCAAGAACATCCGCATCGGCGGTTACCCGGTGCCGCTGGAAACCGACGCCAAGGGCCGTAGCACGCTGTTCTTCCTGGTGCCGTATCCGGGCGCCTGCATCCATGTGCCGCCACCGCCGCCTAACCAGTTGGTGCTGGTGCGTTATCCCAAGGGCTTGAAGCTGGATGATATCTACACGCCGCTGTGGGTCACGGGCACGTTGAAAGTGGAGAAGGTGAATAACGATCTGGCGGATGCGGCGTATGCGCTGGATGCGGGGAAAGTAAGAGCCGTGAAAGAGTCCGATCTCTAAGCCTCAACCGCAATCAGTGTGGGAGCTGGCTTGCCTGCGATAGCTTCACTGCGGTGTATCAGTGATACCCCGGTGTTTGCATCGCAGGCAAGCCAGCTCCCACATTTTTATCGGCGTTTACAGGTTGAGACTGGTGATGCTCACGGCCAGGGTATGGCTGGCGCCGGGTGCAAGGGTCACCACGTCATCCAGCACGTTCGCCGTTTCGATGCACAACATTCCCTGCCAGCCGTCATCGGCCATGTCGTCAAACGCCTTGGCGCGTTCGGTCCAGGGATTCCAGATCACCGTCGAGTTCGACCCTTCGCTGGTGAGCTGGATCCGACGCTGCCAATCTTTATCGACAATATTCAACTGCGTCGGTGTGTTGAGGTAAATGCGATCAGTCTCGGCGGTGAACGCCAGCAACCCCGATTGTGTCTTGTTGCTCCAGCCGTCAGCGGTATCGATATACGCTAACCCGTCCAGACCTTCGACCTGCACGTTGCGCACATCGCTCACGGCGAAATAGGTGTGCAGCGCCTGGCTTAAGGTCACGGTGTCGGTGCCACGGTTGTGGCTGGTCAGGCGAATATGCAACTGGTCGTCCAGTAGCAGGCTTAACGTCAGGTCGACATGATGGGGCCAGCCGGGAAAGCCGCCCGCAGGTACCGGCAGTACCAGATCAACGCGCAACGTTTCGCCTTCAAGCTCGCTCCCGGCCAGGTCCCAGAGTGCTGTGCGTACGAAACCGTGGGCGCCGGCAGGCTGTTCGCTCTTGCGCATCGCCTTGACGCTATCGGGGTTGCGGTCGAATACACCAAACCACGGCCAGCACACCGGGACGCCGGTGCGGATGCCTTTGCCTTTCTTGAACACCGCCTCGGGGTTCGGCCAGATCAGCGGCTGCTCACCCTGGCGCTGATAACTGAAGAGGTGCGCGCCCTGTTGGGCAACCATCAATTCAGCGCCGTTGTGGCGGATGCGCCAGCAGTCCAGTTCGTCGATTTTCACGGTTTCAACGTGGGGCACAGGCATACAAAGCACTCTTTATGGCAGGCAATGGGGCAATTGACCGTCGAAACCCGGCGATGTTTAACGCGCGCGCGACGGTACTGAACGCGTACGGCCACTGCCATCGATGGCGACGAACACAAACACCGCTTCGGTAACCTTGCGCCATTCGCTGGACAGCGGGTCGTCGCTCCACACTTCGACCATCATCTGAATCGAGCTGCGGCCGATTTCCAGCGCCTGGGTATAAAAGGAAAGTTGCGCGCCCACGGCCACTGGCACCAGGAATGCCATGCGATCAATCGCAACCGTGGCCACGCGGCCACCTGCGACCTTGCTGGCCATTGCTGTGCCGGCGAGGTCCATTTGAGCGACCAGCCAGCCGCCAAAGATGTCGCCAAAACCGTTGGTTTCACGCGGGAGCGCAGTGATTTGCAGGGCGAGATCGCCTTGCGGGATTGGATCTTCTTGTTCGAGTTCGATCATGCCGAGGGTGCCTCTGACCCGTGACGCTTCGGGTATTTCAAATGGATAGCCGTCTTTTGGAAAAACGTTTCAGCACCAACATACACCGCGTGATGCGTTTCTCGTAAGGCGAACTAAAGGGAAACTCTACCAAATCGGCTGGATGGCACCCAACGACGCTTTGGCGCAGCAGCCCCTCAAGCCAGCGGGTTTGGCGCTGGCAAGGGCCGAGTATATCGAGACGCTGGCGCCGCGACGACCTCTCGGGGCTCATTTGGTCGGCTAATCGCGCTGTATGGCGGCTTTTTACCGCAACTGTGCTTCTGGTTGTCATTAACAAGCGTGAGCCCTGAGTATTCGCCCACTTTAAGTGTTAACAGGTCAGCGCTGTGCTTTTGCAGTCGATTTGCTATCTTGCCGAACCCGTCTTCACCGCGGGCCTGCCGTTCTGACTAATAAGAGAAGCCTTGCCATGTCCTCCGTGCCCGCAAGCAGTGCGCAACCTTCGCGCCCGCTGACCCGCAACGACTACAAAACCCTGTCGCTGTCTGCCTTGGGCGGGGCGCTGGAGTTTTACGACTTCATCATCTTCGTGTTTTTCGCCACCGTGGTCGGAAAACTGTTCTTCCCCCTCGACATGCCTGAATGGCTGCGCATGATGCAGACCTTCGGCATCTTCGCCGCCGGCTACCTGGCACGCCCGCTGGGCGGCATCATCATGGCGCACTTCGGCGACCTGCTGGGCCGCAAGAAAATGTTCACCTTGAGCATTTTCATGATGGCCGTGCCGACCCTGATCATGGGCCTGCTGCCGACCTACGCGCAGATCGGCCTGTGGGCGCCGTTGTTGCTCCTGCTGATGCGCGTCATCCAGGGCGCAGCGATTGGCGGCGAAGTACCGGGCGCCTGGGTGTTCGTTTCCGAGCACGTACCGCCGCGCCATATCGGCTACGCCTGCGGCACGCTGACCAGCGGCCTGACGGCCGGCATCTTGCTGGGCTCGCTGGTGGCTACCGCGATCAACACCTTGTACAGCCCGGAGCAGGTTTCGGATTACGCCTGGCGAATCCCGTTCTTGCTGGGCGGCGTGTTCGGCCTGCTGTCGGTGTACCTGCGCCGCTGGTTGCATGAAACGCCGATTTTCGCCGAGATGCAGCAACGCAAAACCCTGGCGGCCGAGCTGCCGTTGCGCGCGGTATTGCGCGACCATCGCAGTGCCATTGTCCTGTCGATGCTGCTGACCTGGCTGCTGTCGGCCGGTGTGGTGGTGGTCATTCTGATGACTCCGACTGTGTTGCAAACCGTCTACCACTTCAGCCCGACCATTGCGCTGCAAGCCAACAGCATGGCTATCGTCGCCTTGAGCCTGGGCTGCATCGCCTCTGGTGCCCTGGCCGACCGCTTTGGCGCAGGCCGCGTGCTGGTCGTGGGTTGCCTGCTGCTGCTGGCGACTTCGTGGACGCTCTACCACAGCCTCATTGATCACCCGAATTGGCTCTTCCCGCTGTACACCTTGACCGGCCTGTTTGTAGGCGTGATCGGCGTGGTGCCTTACGTGATGGTGAAAGCCTTCCCGCCAGTGGTGCGCTTCAGTGGGTTGTCGTTCTCCTACAACGTTGCCTACGCCGTGTTTGGCGGTCTGACGCCGCTGGCGGTGTCGCTGCTGATGAAGGAAAGCCCGATGGGCCCTGCTTACTATGTCGCCGTGCTGTGCGTGATGGGGATGTTGGTGGGTGGTTACCTGTGGAAGCGGGGGCGTTAATTCACCGATAACCTGTGGCGAGCGAGCTTGCTCGCCACAGGTATTTTGCTCTGCCAACGGTTAAAGAGAGTTTCTGAAATAGCGGCTAAATCCCCTCGCACGCCCCGTTTTTAATGACCTTCCCCCTTTCTGTCAGGTTTTTCACAAATGCTGGCCTTTCATCTAATTGTCATATTTCGGACATAGAGTGTTCACACGGCCTACCGATACTTGGCCCCGATCCAACTATCCCTATCTGCTAGGAGCAAGGCATGAAACTGAAACGTTTGATGGCGGCAATGACTTTTGTCGCTGCTGGCGTTGCGACCGCTAACGCGGTAGCCGCTGGTGTTGACCCGGCAATTCCGGCCTACGCCAAGACCACCGGTGTATCGGGCAACCTGTCCAGCGTTGGTTCCGACACCCTGGCGAACCTGATGACCTTGTGGGCTGAGTCCTACAAAAAGGAATACCCGAACGTTAACATCCAGATTCAGGCCGCCGGCTCCGCCACTGCGCCACCTGCGCTGACTGAAGGCACCTCCAACCTGGGCCCGATGAGCCGCAAAATGAAGGACACCGAACTGGCGGCCTTCGAACAGAAGTATGGCTACAAGCCAACCGCTATCCCGGTGGCTGTGGATGCCCTGGCTGTCTTCGTACACAAAGACAACCCGATCCAGCACCTGACCATGGAACAGGTCGACGCAATCTTCTCCTCGACGCGTCTGTGCGGCGGCAAAGCCGATGTGAAAACCTGGGGTGACCTGGGTGTGACCGGCGACCTGGCCAACAAGCCGGTTCAACTGTTCGGTCGTAACTCGGTATCCGGCACTTATGGCTACTTCAAAGAAGAAGCCCTGTGCAAAGGCGACTACAAGCCAAACGTGAACGAACAACCAGGCTCGGCTTCGGTCGTGCAGTCGATCAGCTCCTCGCTGAACGGCATCGGTTACTCGGGCATCGGCTACAAGACTGCAAGCGTGAAGACTGTAGCCCTGGCCAAGAAAGGCAGCACTGACTACATCGAAGACAGCGAAGAAAACGCCCTGAACGGCAAATACCCGCTGTCGCGTTTCCTCTACGTGTACGTCAACAAAGCCCCGAACAAGCCTCTGGCCCCGCTGGAAGCTGAGTTCGTGAAACTGGTTCTGTCCAAGCAGGGCCAGGAAGTTGTAGTCAAGGACGGCTACATCCCGTTGCCAGCCAAAGTTGCCGCCAAGGCACTGGCTGACCTGGGTCTGAAAGAAGGCAACTAAGCCTGCAAGACCTGGTGTAGACGCATGCTGTTATGTGGGAGCGGGCTAGCCCGCGATGCTGGCGACGCGGTGTAGAGCTGAAGCCGTATTGATGCCATCGCGGGCAAGCCCGCTCCCACACTAACCGTCTACACCCCAATTTTTTAGCCCGCTGCTAGCTCTGCTACGCGGCGGCTTTGTTGCGTCACTGCACTGTCATCTTTCTGTCATACAGGACCGCTAGGGTGTGCGCATGAATGATCTGGCCAATTCCACCATGACGACGACTTCTCCTCCCAAACGTATTGATTTCAATACGCCTGAGCTGCAACGCAAGCGCCGCATTCGCGCGCTGAAAGATCGCCTGACCCGTTGGTACGTGTTGATCGGCGGCCTCGCCGTCCTCGCCGCCATCACCTTGATCTTCTTCTTCCTCGCTTATGTTGTCGCGCCCCTGTTTCAGGGCGCCTCGCTGACCAAGGAAGACGCGCTGACCCCGGCGTGGATCCAGGACGCCGGCAAGCCATTGATGATCTCCCTCGAAGAACAGAACCAGGTCGCCATGCGGGTTTCCGACAAGGGCCAGGCGCTGTTCTTTGATGTGAACACGGGCGCCGAGCTCAAGCGTGTCGACCTGCCGCTCCCGGCGGGCGTCAGCGTTGCCTCTATCGGTGAAGACCAGCCGGGCAGCCCGCTGGTGATCCTGGGTTTGTCGAATGGCCAGTCTCTGGTGTTCCGCCACACCTATAAGGTGTCCTACCCGGACGGCAAGAAAACCATTACGCCAGCGATTGAATACCCTTACGGCGAAACGCCGATCGTCCTTGACGAGCAGGGTCGCCCGCTGGAGCACGTCGCGCTCAACGCCACCGACTCCTCGCTGGTGGTTGCCGGTTCCGCAGGTTCCTACTTGAACGTGCTGAGCCTGAGCCGCGAAGAAAACATGATGACCGGCGAAGTCACCAGCGAGCAGAAGCGTATCGAGCTGCCGCAAATGACCGAGCCGGTGAAGGCGATCTTCATCGACCCGCGTCAGCAGTGGTTGTACGTGATCAACGGTCGCGCCCTTGCTGACGTCTTCAGCCTGCGCGACAAGAGCCTCAACGGTCGCTACAAACTGCTCGAAGACGGCAACACCGAAATCACCGCCAGCACCCAGCTGGTGGGCGGTATCTCGCTGATCTTCGGTAACTCCAAAGGTGGCCTGGCCCAGTGGTTCATGGCCCGCGACCCGGATGGCGAGCAACGCCTGAAGCAGATTCGTACGTTCCAGATGGGCACCACGCCCATCGTTGAAATCACCGCTGAAGAACGTCGCAAAGGCTTCACCGCCCTCGACGCCTCCGGCAAGTTCGGCGTGTTCCACAGCACCGCCCACCGCACTTTGCTGGTCGACCCGGTGGTCGATGGCCAAGGCGTGTTCGGCATGTCGCCACGGGCCAACCGCGTGATCGTCGAAGCCGGGGGCAAGCTGCAACCGTTGCTGCTGGATAACCCGCACCCGGAAGTCTCGTGGAGCGCGTTGTGGAGCAAGGTCTGGTACGAAAACTACGACGAGCCTAAATACGTCTGGCAATCGACCGCCGCCAACACCGATTTCGAACCAAAAATGAGCCTGGCCCCGCTGACCTTCGGTACTTTGAAGGCCGCGTTCTACGCCATGCTGCTGGCCGCGCCACTGGCCGTTGCCGCTGCGATCTACACCGCTTACTTCATGGCCCCGAGCCTGCGCCGCAAGGTCAAGCCGGTGATCGAACTGATGGAAGCGATGCCGACGGTGATCCTTGGCTTCTTCGCCGGCCTGTTCCTGGCGCCGTATGTGGAAGGGCATCTACCGGGGATTTTCAGCCTGTTGATGCTGTTGCCGATTGGCATCCTGGTCGCCGGTTTTGTGTTCAGCCGCTTGCCTGAATCGATCCGTCTGCGTGTTCCCGATGGCTGGGAAAGCGCGATCCTGATCCCGGTGATCCTGTTTGTGGGCTGGCTCTCGCTGTACATGAGCCCGTACCTGGAAACCTGGTTCTTCGGCGGCGACATGCGCATGTGGATTTCCCACGACCTGGGCATCACCTACGACCAGCGCAACGCCTTGGTCGTCGGCCTGGCCATGGGTTTCGCGGTAATCCCGAACATCTACTCCATCGCTGAAGACGCCGTGTTCAGCGTGCCGCGCGGGCTGACACTGGGCTCGCTGGCCCTGGGTGCCACACCGTGGCAGACCATGACACGCGTGGTCATCCTGACCGCCAGCCCGGGGATTTTCTCGGCGCTGATGATCGGCATGGGCCGCGCTGTCGGCGAGACCATGATCGTACTGATGGCCACCGGTAACACGCCGGTGATGGAGATGAACCTGTTCGAAGGCCTGCGCACCCTGGCGGCCAACGTCGCGGTAGAAATGCCTGAGTCGGAAGTGGGCGGTAGTCACTACCGTGTGCTGTTCCTCTCGGCACTGGTACTGCTGCTGTTCACCTTCATCATGAACACCCTCGCCGAGCTGATCCGTCAGCGTCTGCGCAAGAAATACTCGTCGCTTTAAGAAAGGTAGAAGTCTGTGAAACAGAACTCCCTGAATGGATGGTTCAAGAGCGGCGCCCCCGGCGTCTGGATCAGTGGTGGCGCGGTGTCCATCGCGGTCATCATGACCATTGGTTTGCTGGCCGTGATTGCCGTGCGTGGTTTGGGCCATTTCTGGCCGGCTGACCTGATCCAGGCCAACTACAGCGTGCCGGGCCAGGAAAACCATATCGTCGTCGGCGAAGTGGTGCAGAAAGAAGAAGTGCCCCGCGAGCGCCTGAAAAGCGCTGGCCTGCCGGTGCCGGACCAAGGCCCTGAATTCATGACCCGCGAGCTGATCAAGGTCGGCAACCGTGACTTGAACGGCAACGACTTCACCTGGATCGTCGGCGAGTGGTTGAAGGACCAGACCAAGCCGGTGGAGCTGATGGCCATCGAGCGCCGCGAGTGGGGTAACTTCTACGGCACCCTGGTCAACGTCAAGCAGGATGGCAAGGTCATCGCAGTAGGCGAGGCCGCGTGGCCTGAGCTGCAAGCCCGCGTCGACCGCGTGAACAAGCTGGCTGCCCAGCTCAAGAGCCTGGAAAAAACCGACATCGGCGCGATCAACGCCGGGCTGGAGCGCATCCGCTTGCACGGTCGCAAGCTCGAGCTGGAAGGCAAGCTGGACGCCACCGCCCAGGCGGACATGGATGCCGGCCGTGCCGAGCTGAATGCTCGCTACCAGGACATCGAGGCGCGCCTGGCAGACTTGCACAC
This sequence comes from Pseudomonas sp. PWP3-1b2, assembly GCF_049896045.1. NCBI lineage: Bacteria > Pseudomonadati > Pseudomonadota > Gammaproteobacteria > Pseudomonadales > Pseudomonadaceae > Pseudomonas > Pseudomonas sp. PWP3-1b2. The sequence continues at coordinate 158,852 of NZ_JAFCTN010000003.1, read as the reverse complement.
CCAGTTCAACCGCGACAGCCTGACCGCCCGCGACGCCAACGGCAAAGAACTGGAAATCGGCATCGGCAAGGTGGTGCACGCTTACCAGCCGAACGCCATGGGTTACATGACCAAGGTCGGCTTCTACTTCAGCAAGATCTGGGAATTCCTCAGCGATGACCCACGGGAAGCCAACACTGAAGGCGGGATTTTCCCGGCTATTTTCGGCACCGTGATGATGACCCTGATCATGGCGATGATCGTGACCCCGTTCGGCGTGCTGGCGGCGGTGTACCTGCGTGAATACGCCAAACAGAACGCCCTGACGCGCATTATCCGCATCGCGGTGAACAACCTGGCGGGTGTTCCGGCCATCGTCTACGGCGTGTTCGGCCTGGGCTTCTTCGTGTATGTATTGGGTGGCTCGGTTGACCGTATATTCTTCTCCGAAGCCCTGCCGGCCCCAACCTTCGGTACACCGGGCCTGCTGTGGGCCTCGCTGACCCTGGCGCTGCTGGCGGTGCCGGTGGTGATTGTGGCTACCGAAGAAGGCCTGGCGCGAATTCCTCGCACCGTGCGTGAAGGTTCGCTGGCACTGGGCGCGACCAAGGCGGAAACGCTGTGGAAGATCGTGCTGCCGATGGCCAGCCCGGCAATGATGACCGGCATGATCCTCGCCGTGGCCCGTGCCGCCGGTGAAGTGGCGCCGCTGATGTTGGTGGGTGTGGTGAAGCTGGCGCCGTCGCTGCCGCTGGATGGCAACTACCCGTATTTGCACCTGGACCAGAAGATCATGCACCTGGGCTTCCATATTTATGACGTCGGCTTCCAGAGCCCGAATGTCGAGGCCGCCCGGCCACTGGTATATGCGACTGCACTGTTGCTGGTGCTGGTGATTGCGACGCTTAACTTGTCGGCAGTGTGGATCCGTAACCACCTGCGCGAGAAATACAAAGCGCTGGACAGTTAATGCGATTCCCTGTGGGAGCTGGCTTGCCTGCGATGCAGACGACGCGGTGTTTCAGGAAGACCGCATTGATGCCATCGCAGGCAAGCCAGCTCCCACAGGAGACCGCGCAGGACATTGAGATCAAGTAAACCGTTCACACAGCGGTTCAACGAAACGAATTGGTAGCACAGGGAGCATCCCATGCAACATGAAACCCACACCCACGGCATCAACATGTCGGCACTGGGTCGCGACAAGCAGACCCTGAGCCTGGCCCAGGAAACCGTGGCCATCGAAGTGCCGGGCCTGAGCCTGTACTACGGTGAAAAGCAGGCGCTGTTCGACGTCAGCATGAACATCCCCAAGCAGCGCGTGACCGCCTTTATCGGCCCGTCCGGCTGCGGCAAGTCCACGCTGCTGCGTACGTTCAACCGCATGAACGACCTGGTTGACGGCTGCCGCGTAGAAGGTGCTATCAACCTCTACGGCACCAACATCTACCGCAAGGGCGAAGACGTGGCCGAGCTGCGTCGCCGCGTCGGCATGGTGTTCCAGAAGCCGAACCCATTCCCCAAGACCATCTATGAAAACGTGGTCTACGGCCTGCGCATCCAGGGCATCAACAAAAAACGCATCCTCGACGAAGCCGTTGAGTGGGCTCTGAAAGGCGCGGCGCTGTGGGACGAGGTCAAAGACCGTCTGCACGAATCCGCACTCGGCCTGTCCGGTGGTCAGCAACAACGTCTGGTGATCGCGCGCACCATCGCCGTGGAACCGGAAGTGTTACTGCTCGACGAACCGTGCTCGGCACTCGACCCGATCTCGACGCTGAAAGTCGAAGAGCTGATTTATGAGCTCAAATCCAAGTTCACCATCGTTATCGTGACCCACAACATGCAACAGGCGGCGCGGGTTTCCGACTACACCGCGTTCATGTACATGGGCAAACTGGTGGAATTCGGCGACACCGACACCCTGTTTACCAACCCGGCCAAGAAGCAGACCGAAGACTACATCACCGGTCGTTACGGCTAGCCCGCGGTGGTTCTGATTGCACTGAATGCTGCGGCTTCCCGCACCTTACCGGACGCTCCAAGGACACCCACATGATCAGCAAAGAAGGCCTTACCCATCACATCTCCGCGCAGTTCAACGCCGAGCTTGAGGAGGTGCGCAGCCACCTCCTGGCGATGGGTGGGCTGGTGGAGAAGCAAGTCAACGACGCCGTGACTGCGCTGATTGAGGCCGACTCGGGCCTGGCCCAGCAAGTGCGCGAAATTGATGACCAGATCAACCAGATGGAACGCAACATCGACGAAGAATGCCTGCGCATTCTGGCCCGTCGCCAACCGGCGGCGTCCGACCTGCGTTTGATCATCAGCATTTCCAAGTCGGTGATCGACCTTGAGCGCATCGGCGACGAAGCCACCAAGATCGCCCGCCGCGCCATCCAGCTGAGTGAGGAGGGCGAAGCGCCACGCGGTTACGTGGAGGTGCGCCACATCGGCGACCAGGTGCGCAATATGGTGCGTGATGCGCTGGACGCGTTTGCCCGCTTCGACGCCGAACTGGCATTGTCGGTGGCGCAATACGACAAGACTATCGACCGCGAATACAAGACCGCGCTGCGCGAGCTGGCCACCTACATGATGGAAGACCCGCGCTCTATCTCGCGCGTCTTGAACATTATCTGGGTGCTGCGCTCCCTGGAACGTATCGGCGACCACGCGCGCAACATCTCCGAACTGGTCATCTATCTGGTACGCGGCACCGACGTGCGGCACATGGGCCTCAAGCGCATGAAAGCCGAAGTTGAAGGCACAGCCGACCAAATCCCTAATGTTTCGGGCGAAACTGACGATAAGTAAGGTTGCCCGAGAAATTTACGCCCGGCCATTGGCCGGGCGTTTTCGTTTGTGGCCTCTGAATTATTTGCACGGCAGGCGACATAAAGTCCTTCTGTGAACCGCGAGTTTTGGCAAAATGCCATCGGTCAGGCGTTTGCGTGCCGACGTTTTTATAGGATGAAGGGTCGATGAGTAAAGTCAGTGTGTTGGTGGTGGATGACGCCTCGTTTATCCGCGACCTGGTGAAGAAGTGCCTGCGCAACTACTTCCCGGGGATCCAGATTGAAGACGCGGTGAATGGCAAAAAGGCGCAATCCGTCCTGATGCGCGAGACCTTCGACCTGGTGCTGTGCGATTGGGAAATGCCCGAGATGTCCGGCCTTGAGCTGCTGACCTGGTGCCGTGAACAACCGCACCTGAAGGCCATGCCGTTTGTGATGGTGACCAGCCGTGGCGACAAGGAAAACGTGGTGCAGGCGATCCAGGCCGGTGTTTCCGGCTATGTCAGCAAACCGTTCACCAACGAACAGCTGCTGAACAAGGTCAAGCAGGCCCTGCACAAGATCGGCCGTCTGGACGCCCTGATCGCCAGCGCGCCGACCAAAATGAACTCGGCGTTCGGCAACGATTCCCTCAGCGCCCTGACGGGCGGTAAACCCGAAGCGGTCAAGTCGGCCCCGGCACCGGTCGCGGCGGCGCCCAACAAAGGCTTGCTCAACACGCCACCCGCGCAAGCGCCGGCTTCCGCATCGCCTGCCAGCGGTCGTGGCCAGGGCCAACTGCGTCTATCCAGTGGCACTCAGCAGTGTGTGATCAAGGCGCTGAGCATCAAGGAGGCGCTGCTGGTGGTGCGTCGCACTGACGTGCTGCCTCAGGTACTCGAAAGTGCCGTACTCGACCTTGAGCAGGGCGACAACGCCGAAGTCGCCCGCCTCAACGGCTACCTGCACGCCATCGTCGCCTACGAGCCCAAGCCCGACAGCGACTGGCTGCAACTGACCTTCCGGTTTATCGACCAGGATGCGCAAAAGCTCGACTACATCTCCCGCCTGATCGCGCGCGGCACGGCGCAGAAGCACTTTGTGCCGGGAGCGTGATCGTCTATCCGCCGGGAGTCGACCGACTGTCTGATTCCCGGTGCCTGCCTTGATTTATATCTGTTTCGATATAGCCTCTATAAAGCGATGGTGCTTGCGAGCCTTTGCTATGTCTTGAAACACCTCCCCAACGCCTCTGGCTGAATCGTGGATTACGCTTTTTCTTTCCAGCAAAGGAGAGGCTAATGCCAAGGCACAGGGATGTAGTGTTTCTAGGAAGTACGCTCAAGGATCTAAAAGCTTTTCCGCTCGATGCCCGGAGGGCAGCCGGTTTTCAGTTGGATCTTTTGCAGCAGGGTGAGCAGCCTTTTGATTGCAAGCCGATGAAAACTATCGGGCGGGGAGTCAGTGAGATTCGGATCACTGAGGAGTCGGGAGCGTTTCGAGTGTTCTATGTGGTCAACCGGCCGGAAGCGGTGTATGTACTGCACGCGCTGCGCAAGACCACCCGCAAAACCGAAAGCCGGGATATTGAATTGGCTCGTGCCAGATTGCAGGAGATAGGTTAAGCCCATGACAGACTCAACAATCCACACCGAACGTTTCAGCTGCGTCTGGGATGCTCTTGAGGATACTCCTGAGCAAGCCGCCAATATGCGCCTGCGTTCAAAGCTGCTGCTGGAACTGTGCAACACCATCCGCAGTTGGGAGTTGTCGCAGAAAGCGGCTGCCGAGCGGCTTAACATCAGTCAGCCTCGGCTCAATGACGCCTTGAATGGCAAGATCGGCAAATTCTCACTGGATGCATTGGTCAATTTGTCTGCTGCAGCGCATTTGAGGGTCGATATCTGCTTCTCGCCGTTGCCGGCGTAATCGACAGCGCGCAGGAGCGAGTCGCTTGCTCCTGCGCCCTTTCTGATCAATCCAGCAACAGCACCTTGGCCAGCACGATCTTCGGGCCTTTCATCTTCTTGATGATGATCCGCAAGCCATCGACTTCCAGCACTTCTTCCTCTTCCGGCACGCGTTTGAGCGTGTCGTAGATCAGGCCAGCCAGGGTTTCGGCTTCGATGTGGTCCAGGTCGACACCCAGCAGGCGTTCCACTTTGAACAACGGCGTGTCGCCGCGCACCAGCAGTTTGCCCGGCTGGTAGGCCAGGATGCCGCGCTCGGCCTTGCGGTGTTCGTCCTGGATGTCGCCGACCAGCACTTCGAGCACGTCTTCCATGGTCAGGTAGCCGATGATCTTGCCGTCGGCTTCCTCCACCAGGGCAAAGTGTGCGCCGCCTTTGCGGAACTGCTCCAGTAGCTGCGACAACGGCATGTGCCGTGAGACGCGCTCCAGCGGGCGGGTCAGCTCGGCCAGGTTGAACGACTCGGGGAGGTGGTCCAGGGCCGCCAGCTCCAGCAGCAAATCCTTGATGTGCAGCAGGCCGACGAACTCGTTGCGCACCGCGTCATACACCGGGTAACGGCTGAATTTGTGGCGGCGGAACAGCGCAAGGATTTCCTTGAGCGGGGCGTTGAAGTCCAGGGTCACCAGGTCTTCCCGGGAGTTGGCCCAGTCGACCACTTCCAGCTCGCCCATTTCCACGGCGGACGCTAGGACGCGCATGCCTTGGTCGCTCGGGTCCTGGCCACGGCTGGAGTGCAGGATCAGCTTGAGTTCTTCACGGCTGTAATGATGTTCGTGGTGCGGGCCAGGCTCGCCTTGGCCGGCGATGCGCAGGATGGCGTTGGCGCTGGCGTTAAGCAGGTAGATCGCCGGGTACATGGCCCAGTAGAACAGGTACAGCGGCACTGCCGTCCACAGCGACAGCAGCTCGGGTTTGCGAATGGCCCAGGACTTGGGCGCCAATTCACCGACCACGATGTGCAGGTAGGAGATCACGAAGAAGGCGGCAAAGAACGACACGCCCTTGATCACTTCAGGCGATTGCACGCCGACGGCGCCGAGCAGCGGCTCGAGGATGTGCGCAAACGCTGGCTCACCGACCCAGCCCAAACCCAGGGAGGCGAGGGTGATACCCAGCTGGCAGGCCGACAGGTAGGCGTCGAGCTGACTGTGCACGGTGCGCAGGATCTGCCCGCGCCAGCCGTTGGTGTGGGCGATGGCCTCGACCCGGGTCGAGCGCAGTTTGACCATGGCGAATTCCGCCGCAACGAAGAAACCGTTGAGCAGTACCAGGATCAGTGCAAAAAGAATCATGCCGAAGTCGGCGAAGAGTGTCGCGAGGGTGATGCCAGGGGAAGGGTCCATGATGGGGTTTTGCAGGTTCCGTGTGTTCAATAAGGGGTGACAGAAGGGCCTGAAAGGCAGGCGCAAGTCGGCCAATGTAGCGGCTGACGGGGCGCTTGCCTAGTGCCTGCTGCCGGGCGGGGCCTGGAAAGCATTCTTCCAAACAACACGAATCCAATGTGGGAGCTGGCTTGCCTGCGATAGCGGACTGTCAGTTGACCTATTTTCAGCTGACTCACCGCCATCGCAGGCAAGCCAGCTCCCACACTTAACTCAGCGCTGTGTTCAGGTTACTCATCATTCCCCAGCTCCTGCGAACGGGTCACCTGCGCCGGCTGGAAATGGCAGGTAAAGGTGCTGCCATGCCCCAACACACTGCTGATTTCCAGGCGGGCACGATGGCGCAGCAACACGTGTTTGACGATGGCCAAACCCAGCCCGGTGCCGCCGGTGTTGGAGTTGCGGCTGGAATCAACGCGGTAGAAGCGCTCGGTCAGGCGTGGCAAGTGCTTGGCGTCGATGCCGATACCGGAGTCTTGCACGCTCAGGTGCGCACCGTGTTCGTCGGCCCACCAGCGGATGCGGATATTGCCCTTGTCCTGGGTGTACTTCACGGCGTTGAACACCAGGTTGGAGAATGCGCTGCGCAATTCGCCTTCGCTGCCCTTGAGCAGGATCGACGGGTCGGCGTCCAGGCTGATGTGCTGCCCGCGTTCGCCGGAGAGCGCCAGGGCGTCGTTCTTGATGGTCTGCAACAAGCTTTGCACCGCCACCGGCTGGTTGTCCGACGGATAGTCCGTAGCTTCCAGCTTGGCCAGCAGCAGCAGGTCGTTGAGCAAGGTCTGCATGCGTGAGCCTTGCTGCTGCATCTGTTGCAGGGCACGGCTCCAGCGCGGGTTGATCTCGTCGACGTTGTCCAGCAGCGTCTCCAGGTAGCCGCAGATCACCGTCAGCGGCGTGCGCAGTTCGTGAGATACGTTAGCGACGAAGTCTTTGCGCATCTGTTCCAGCTGGTGAATGCGTGTGACATCGCGCACCAGCATCAAATGTTCGTTGTTGCCGTAGCGCGTCAGGTAGAGCTGGATACGCACGCGGTCATTGGTGGGCGAAGGGATTTCCAGGGCTTCTTCGTAGTTCTCCTGTTCGAAGTACTCCTTGAAGCGCGGGTGGCGCACCAGGTTGGTCACCGGCTGGCCGCTGTCCTGAGGCGTCTTCAGGCCCAGCAGGGTCTCGGCGGCGCGGTTCCACCATTCCAGGTTGCCGTCGCTGTCGAGCATGATCACCGCGTCTTTGAGCGCGGCGGTGGATTCCTGCACCCGGTCGATCACCGCTTGCAGGCGCCCGCGTACGCGCTGGTCGCGACGTTGCAGGTGGTAGATGCTGTCAAACACCTCGCCCCACAAACCATAGCCGTCGGGCGGTGCTTCGTCGGGTTTTTGCTGGCGCAGCCATTCATGCAGACGCAGCAGTTGTTTGAGCGTCCAGCCCAGGTACAGGCCGATGCCCACGGCCAACGCCCAGCCATATTGGCCAGTGACCAGGCCCACCACCAGGCAGCCGGTGATCAACAGAAGCATGTGGCGGATCAGGGTGCCATGCCAGTTTTGATTCACTTGAACACGCGTCCTTGTCAGCAGTTAAGTCAGGCAGCGACCGGTTCAGCCCTTGGTCGAAAATCGGTAGCCGGTGCCGCGCACGGTTTGTACCAGATTCTCGTAGGCATCGCCCAAGGCTTTACGCAGGCGGCGGATATGCACGTCCACGGTGCGCTCTTCCACGTACACGTTGCCGCCCCAGACCTGGTCGAGCAATTGGCCACGGGTGTAGGCACGTTCCTGGTGAGTCATGAAGAATTGCAGCAGGCGGTATTCGGTGGGGCCCATTTCAGCCGGCGTGCCGTCGATGGTCACGCGATGGCTGATCGGGTCAAGGATCAGGCCGCCCACTTCAATTGGTGCTTCGCCGTCGGTGGGGCCGGCGCGGCGCAGAACAGCTTTCAGACGGGCGACCAGTTCCCGAGGGGAAAACGGCTTGGTGATGTAGTCATCGGCGCCGACCTCAAGCCCCTGGATTTTGTTGTCCTCTTCGCCCTTGGCGGTGAGCATGATGATCGGGATATCCCCGGTCAGCTCGTCACGCTTGAGGCGGCGCGCCAACTCGATGCCGGAGGTGCCAGGCAGCATCCAGTCAAGCAGGATCAGGTCCGGCTTGCGGTCAACGATAATGGCATGGGCCTGCTGGGAGTTCTCCGCCTCCAGGCAGTCATAGCCGGCCATTTCCAACGCAACGGCGATCATCTCGCGAATGGGCGCTTCGTCGTCAACGATCAGAATGCTCCTGCCAACCATGCCTAAATCCTCTTGTCATTTAACTGTCTTGCGCCGCATTAGATAACGGAATTATTGCAGTCGTGTGACAGTAATTTAGTCGCTCGGGCAATTAACGGCACTCTGGACTACCCTTTGGGTCCGAATCCTGACAACCAAAAAAGGAAGGTTCCGATGACTTACCGCACTATTTCCTGGAAAGCCCTGCTGGTCACGGCCGCGTTGACACTGCCAACCCTGGCGTTCGCCGCAGAGCCGGCAATGACCAAAGACGGTATGTTGGTAGATCACAAGGGCCTGACCCTCTACACCTTCGATAAGGACGCCGACGGCAAATCAGTGTGCAAAGACCAGTGCGCGACCAACTGGCCGCCGCTGAAGGCTGAGTCTACCGACAAGCCTGCGGGCAAGTGGACGGTGATCACCCGTGATGACCAGACCAGTCAGTGGGCTTACAACGGCAAGCCGGTGTACACCTACAAGGACGACAAGAAGGCCGGTGACAAGACCGGTGATGGCAAGGGCGGGGCGTGGCACATCATCAAGCCCTGAGGTGATTCCTGCGATGAGCGGGTCTGCTGTGGCGAGCAGGCCCGTTGTGGCAAGCAGACCTGCTGTGGCAAACGGGCTTGTTGTGGCGAGCGGGCTTGCCCCGCGTTGGGCTGCGAAGCGGCCCTGAGGCCAGGCAACCCGGTTAATCTGAAACAGCGCGGTGGTCCTGAGAGGGGCCGCTTCGCGCCCCAACGCGGGGCAAGCCCGCTCGCCACAACAAGCCCGCTCGCCACAACAGGCCGACTAGCCAAAACAGGCCCTATTGCCACGAGAGCCTGGCTCAGCGAAACCCGTAATCCGCCACAATCCCCACAAAAATCGCCAGCCCTGCCCAGTGGTTGTGCAAAAACGCCTTGAAGCACTTCATCCGGTCCTTGTCCCGGGTGTACCAGAACTCCCAGGCAAAACACCCAGCCGCGGCCAGCAACCCCAAGTGAAACCAACCGCCCAGCTCAAACCGCAGGCCCGCCAGCCACAGGCAGACCAGCGACAAACCCTGCAGGCTCAAAATAATGATGCGGTCGGCATCGCCAAACAAAATCGCCGTAGATTTCACCCCGATCCGCAGGTCGTCATCACGGTCGGTCATCGCGTAATAGGTGTCATAACCCACTGTCCACAGCAGGTTGGCGATGTAGAGCAGCCAAGCTGCGGCAGGCAGATGCCCGGTTTCGGCGGTGAACGCCATCGGCATGCCCCACGAAAACGCCGCACCCAATACCACCTGCGGGTAATAGGTGTAGCGCTTCATGAACGGATAGCTCGCCGCCAGCGCCAAACCGCCCAGGGATAGCAGAATGGTCGTGGCATTGGTCAACAGCACCAGCAGGAAACTGATGCCCATCAGCAGCGCAAAAAACACCAGCGCCTCTTTCGAACTGATCTTGCCGCTGACCAGCGGGCGCTGCTCGGTGCGCTTCACGTGGCCGTCGACCTTGCGGTCGGCCCAGTCATTGATCACGCAGCCGCCAGCCCGGGTCAGCACCACGCCCAGCACGAAAATCACGATATTGATAAACGACGGTGAGCCCTTGCCGGCAATCCACAGCGCCCACAGCGTCGGCCACAGCAGCAGGTAAATGCCGATTGGCTTGTCCATGCGGGTCAACTGAATGAAATCCCAGGCCCGTGGGTTCAGGCGATTCAGGGATTTGAGCAAGCGTTGATACATCAGCGGTTCTCCGGATGGTCGTGCAACGCGTGCCAGAAGCTCGGCAGGAAAATTTCCGCCACGAGCACGCTCAACGCCCCGCGATCAAAGCGCGAGCGGCGCGCCCACAGTCCATCGACCTGATCTGCCGTGGGCAGCCATTGCCGAGGGTAATGGCACACCTCGATCGCCTGGCGGGTGAACGCCCGGTCGCAGAACAGCAATTCACCCAGGGAGCGGCTGCCCAACGCATCCATGTGCAAGCCGTCGCCCTGCAAGGCACTGCGCGATGCCACGCTGCGGGCAAACACCCACGGCTGACCATGCCCGCGCAAATACACCTCACGCACCCAACCGACCGTGGCCGGCGCCAGGTTCAGGGCGGCGCATTCATCATCACGCAGCGGCTGCCAGCCTTCGAACAACGGCGTCACGCTGAAACCGTCGTCTGACAGCCACGTCAGCCGCCGCGTCAGCGAACCTTCATCGAACAGCCAGTTGAAAGTCAAGGGCGCAGGCAGGGGGCTCAGAAGGCTCTGGGTCAGCCATTGGCAAGCATCGGTAGGGGCGATTGAGTGCGGCACGGTGAGTCAGTATCGGCAGCAAAAGAGGCGGCGAGCTTACCATGCTGCCCTGGAGTTTTGCCGAGCCGAACCGGCCCCATGCGTCGATCACGCTTGCATCTGGCGGCCCCGATCAGTACAAAACGCGCTGAGCCGCGCGGCAACGTGGGTCTATCGACCGCCGGCCAAGATGCCTGGACCCTGAGGAAGCAAGAAATGAAGAAGTGGCAATGTGTAGTCTGCGGCCTGATCTATGACGAAAAAGACGGCTGGCCGGATGACGGAATCGCGCCGGGCACCCTGTGGCAGGACGTCCCGGAAGACTGGCTGTGCCCGGATTGCGGCGTGGGCAAAATGGATTTCGAAATGATCGAAATCGGCTGATCTGACTTTAAGAAATGGTTTACAAGGAGAAAGGAATGAACGCACCTGTCGTGATCATCGGCACAGGATTGGCCGGCTACAACGTGGCCCGAGAGTTTCGCAAGCTCGACAGCGAGACCCCGTTGCTGCTGATCACCGCGGACGACGGGCGCTCCTACTCCAAGCCCATGCTCTCCACCGGCTTTGGCAAGAACAAGGAAGCCGATGGCCTGAGCATGGCTGAACCGGGTGCCATGGCCGAGCAGCTCAAGGCCGAAGTGCGCACCCACACGCGCATCAGCGGCATCGACCCGGGCCACAAACGCCTGTGGATCGGCGAGGAAGCGGTGGCTTACCGCGACCTTGTTCTGGCGTGGGGCGCCGAAACCGTGCGCGTGCCGGTTGAAGGCGACGCGGCGGAGCTGGTTTTTCCGATCAATGACCTTGAAGACTACGCCCGCTTTCGCGCTGCTGCTGCCGGCAAACGCCGCGTGCTGTTGCTCGGCGCTGGCCTGATCGGCTGTGAATTTGCCAACGACCTTATCCTTGGCGGCTATGAAATTGACGTGGTGGCGCCGTGCGAGCAAGTCATGCCGACCCTGCTGCACCCGGCGGCCGCCGCTGCCGTGCAAACCGGGCTGGAAGGCCTGGGCGCGCGTTTCCACCTCGGCCCGGTGCTCAACCGCCTGCAGCGCACGGCTGAAGGCCTTGAAGCGCACTTGTCGGACGGTGAAGTGATCCACTGCGACCTGGTGGTCTCGGCCATCGGCCTGCGCCCGCGCGTCGACCTCGCCGCTGCCGCCGGCCTGCAAATCAACCGTGGGATCATGGTGGACCGCCACCTCAAAACCTCCCACGCCAACATCTACGCCCTGGGCGACTGCGCCGAGGTCGACGGCCTGAACCTGCTGTACGTGATGCCGCTGATGAGCTGCGCACGCGCCCTGGCCCAAACCCTCGCCGGCAATGCCACCGCCGTCAGCTACGGGCCGATGCCGATCACCGTCAAAACGCCGATCTGCCCGCTGGTGGTTTCGCCACCGCCACGCGGCACCGAAGGCGTTTGGACCGTTGAAGGGCAGGGCGCTGACATCAAGGCCTTATGCCGCGACGCCAGCGGCCGACTGCTGGGGTATGCACTGACTGGCAGCGCCGTGATGGAAAAAATGGCCCTGAACAAAGAGCTTCCGCCGCTGCTGGCGTAAATACCGGTCGTTCTGTCGGAATCAGCGCCTTCCTACCCTCAGAAAGGTCGCCGCGAGGCTGGCGGAGCGTGCGAGGGCATGCCATCCTCACTCGCGTCTGCCGCAGAGTAGAGCCTGCGGCGCCTTGGGCGCTGCTCCGTTAGAGAGCAGCACGGACATAACAACAAAAAACCGTCAAAGAGGCTTCACTTATGCGTAAACCAGAACTCGCAGCCGCCATCGCTGAAAAAGCGGACCTCACCAAAGAACAGGCCAATCGCGTACTCAACGCCGTTCTCGAAGAAATCACCGGCGCCCTGCACCGCAAGGACAGCGTCACCCTGGTTGGCTTCGGCACCTTCCTGCAACGCCATCGCGGCGCCCGCACCGGCAAAAACCCGCAAACCGGTGAGCCGGTGAAGATCAAGGCGAGCAACACCGTTGCGTTCAAGCCGGGCAAGTCGCTCAAAGACAGCGTCAACCCGTAATAGCGATACCGTCTCGAAGGGAGGCGGGGCGGTAAAAGAAATGGGCACGCCGACTGGGTCGGGTGCCCATTTTTATTGGAAGGTGTAATTACAGCGTTAAACGCATTTTTACGCCTCAGCTTTATCCTCTAACCAACTCATCATGCTCGTCTGCCGGTTCTTTCGCCACGAGCTCTTCGTAATCCTTAGGTTCTGAATTTAAATCACTTGGAATCCATTCGCCGTTCAGCTTCTTGTAGCTCCCGGCTCTGTACGGAAATGAGCTGATGATGGCTGTAATTTCTTTTTGCAGATTTTTTTCTTCGTACCAAACACTGCCGCATTCACCACATCCCCAGAAGGGCGGGGATTGCTCATCAGTCAGATCAACCCAGCCAGCGCATTGGCTAATCGGACAACGGTAATTGGCAGCCCGCAGTGCTGTTACTAAGGGTTGCTCAGCTTTCACATATTGGGTTGAAGAGCCGCAGGAAGGGCACTCGATCATGATAAAGCGCTGGCCCTTTGCAACGAGTGGCGCAATGAATTGTTTCTGCTTCGCGTCCAGCTCAAATGTTTCTTTGCAGAGCTGGCAGCGGGCGTTATTAATTGAGTCCATACGGATTTTCCCCTTCAGGATACCAATGCAGGGCCTTGCTATTTGCTTTGTGGTAGGACTTGTCCATGAGTTCAAGGTTACTTTGGCGATTATTGCCGCCCCTGAATATTGGCTTTTTATGATGCACGTCAAATCCCTCTGGAACTTGGCCTTTTTTCATTCTATCTACCCCGGCCGGACCATATTTCAGAAGTGATTTGGGGTCTTTGGCCAATTTCTTCATGTATTTCTCTTTGGCGCCGCCTTTCTTATCGAAGTTGGCGCGAATTTTTTTGATCTCACTCTTCGTTCTCTTGTGATAACAGGTCTTCAGGCCCCATGGATCGATCCATGTTAAGGGGTTAGGCGAGTACTGGTAGAGGTTGAAACCGCCATCCAACCCAATCGGATCCGGCGTCGTAAACCGCCCCACATCCGGATCATAAAACCTGAACGTATTGAAATGCAGCCCCGTCTCCCGGTCCAGATACTGTCCCTGAAACCGCAAATTCTGCTCTTCAATGTAGTAAGGCTCACGCACCTCCTCCAGCGTGTTGCCCCACACCCGATAAGTTGCCTGCCAGACGTTGTGTCCATCGGCCTCGGTCAGCTGTTCTGGCAGCCCATTCAGATCGTTGTGGTAGTAACGAATTTTTTGCAGCGGGCCGCTGCCGTCGACACGGGCCAGAGGCTCGTAGCCGCTGTCGTCTTCATAAACATAAAGGCTGGTCTGGCTGTGTTTATGTTCTTGCAACAACCGCAGTCCGTCCCAGGTGAATCGAGCTTTTCCCAGCGGATAACCATCGTTGCCGCGCTCAGTTTTCTCGATGCGTCGACCCAGCGGGTCATAGGTCATCCTGACCACGCTGCCGTTTTCATTACGCACTTCGATCAGTCGACTTTCGGCATCGTAGGCAAAACGTTGCAACCCACGCTTGGCGCTGCGCTTTTCAATCATCCGTCCAAACGCATCGTAGCGATAACGCTTGTCCTGATAGGTCACCAGCTTGTTATGTACCACCAACCCGGCACCCGCCTGCGGGCCATCCAGCAGGTTGGCAGCGGCGTCGTAGGCGAAGGTTTCACGCTGGCCGTGCAGGCTGTCCTGGCTGGCGATGATGCGGCCGGTGGCGTCGTAATGCAGCAGTTGGCGGTGTTGCGCTGCGGGTTGCTGGTCGAGTTTGCCGATCAGGTTGTCGGCGGGGTCGTATTCGAACTGTTTTTGCGCCGCTGCGGGCATCAGCGAGGGCTGACTGTTAAGTCGGCGCTGGCGTGAGCGCAGACGGCCGCTGCGGTCGTATTCGCTGCGGGTGCTGAGCTGGCCTTGAGTGCGCAGCACTTCGCGGTGCAGGCGGTCGCGTTCGAAGTCGCTGATGACCTGGCCGTCGAGGTTGATCTGGTGCAGGTGGCCGCTGCCGTAGTACAGACGGTTGAGCCAGCGGCCGTCCGGCAGTTGGGTCTGGATCAGGTTGCCGAGTTCGTCGTAGTGGTGCTGCAGGTTGCCGGTGGCGCTTTGTTCAACGAGCAACTGGCCGAGGGCGTCGTAGGCGAAGCCCAGGGCCTGCGCATTGCCTTGCAGGTCGGTAAAGGTGACGGCGGTGAGTTGGTCCACCGCGTCGTAGCTGTACTCGGTTCGACCATCGTCGGTGGTTTTTGCAACCAGTCGGCCAACGGCATCGCGCTCCAGCCGATGAACGATGGGCGCGGGTGGCGTCTCGGGCACCACCGCCAAACCTTTGCCATAAGGCGCCGCAAGCGCAGTCACCGCCGTGATGTTGTCGAGCAAGTCGTAGTCGTAGCGCTTGGCACTGCCGTCGAGGTCTTGCTGCTCGATCAGCCGATCCCCGGCGTCCCATGCGAACCGATAGCTTTCACCGTTCTCGTTGATCAGCGCTTGCAGTCGCCCGTAGCTGTCGTAGCCAAACTGCACCTGCCGACCGTGGGCATCGGTGCGCTGGCGTACCTGGCCTCGCCGGTTGTGTTGGTAGAGCGTGGTGTGCCCGGCGGGGTCGGTGTAGCCCACCAACTGCCCGCTGGCGTCGCGCTGATACTGCTCGGTGCGCCCATCCGGTAATTGGCTGCTGAGCAAGCGGCCCTGGGCGTCGTAGCTGAATTGCGTGCGTTCACCCAGCGCATCGGTAATGGTCTGCAGATAACCGCGCTCGTCGTAGCTGAAACGCGTCGGGTAGCCCGAGCAATCGATATGCTCGACCAACTGCCCAAACGGGTTCCAGCGCAGTTGTTTGCTTTTGCCAGTGGCATCGATGATTTCTACTGGCTGGCCGTGGGCGTCATAGCGATAGCGGGTGATATAGCCCAGCGGATCGGTCTCGGCGATGCAATTACCGCGTGGGTCGTAGCGGTACTGCCAACTGTTGTCGGCAGCGTCGGTTTCCACCAGCGGCAATGCCCAATGTTCCAGCCACAAGGTCGAATCACTGCGGCCCAGCGGGTCGGTTTCGCCGATCAGGTTGCCGGCCTCGTCGTAGCTGTATTCAAAGCGCCCGCCCAGCGGGTCGATGGCGCTGAGCAACTGGCGCTCGTCGTTCCATTCGAACAGCCAGGTGTGGTCAAGGTTGTCGCTGTACCGAATGATCTGGTGTTGGGTGTTCCAATGCCGGGTACTAACGCGTTGCAAGCCGTCTGCAATACGGGTGATACCGGCCTGCAAGTCATAGTCGAACTGGTAAGCGTCGCCCTCATCGGTCCAGTGCCGGACCACGCGCCATTCCAAACCTTCAACCAAAGACCATTCGTAGAAGCAACAAAGCCCGGTCGGCAGTTGATGCTCCACCATCCTGTGACCGCTGTCGTAGGCAAAACGACGCTGAACCTGGCCCGTCGCATCGCGCACTTCAGCCAGGTTGCCCTGTGCGTCGAAGCCATAGCTGACCAGCACCTCTCGGTGCTGATCAGGGTACAGACGTTCGATGCGCGCCAACTGACCCTGATCACGGACCAACTCAACCTGCACCAAGTCGAATGTGTCGCGTAGCCGCACCATGTGCCCGGCTTCGTCATAATCGATATAGATGCGGTTGTCGTTTCGGTCGCCCAATTGAGTAAGGCGCAGCAGCGACGGGTTGGCGGAGGGTTCAAGCAAGCGATACAGGCCGTCATCGCTCTCAATCAGCAACTGCCCATTGAGGTGCCGCCGCACGGCGAGCCCTTCACCGGCGCTGAATACCGCGCCGCCCAAGGGAATCGAGCCCATGTCGATAGGGCGCCCTTGCTCGTCGGTGTAGACCAGCGTATCGCCGCCGTCGGGATGGGGCCGGACTTCGACGCAGACCTCATACGGCACGCTCCAGCCCGCGCCAAACAGACTGCCGGTGCGTTCGTCACGGCTGTTATAGAAACGTTGCCAGTCAATCGGCAAGATGCCGGGGAGCACGAAATCCAGCTCATCGATATCGCCCAAAACCTTTGCGCCCGTCGCTGCATGCACCGGATTCGACGAGCCCATGGCAGCATTCGCCATCGCCCCCATCGCACTGCTGACGGCCATCGAAGTGGCGCCGCCGATGAGCATGCACGGCAACTTGCTGAAGAACTTGCCCTTGCCGCCCTTGAGCATCAACAACGCCGTCACTGCCAGCCCGACGCCCGGCGTCTTGCCGCTGCGAATCTCGCGCACCACCACCGAGCCGCCGCCGATGGTCACGTTGGACGAAATCAAGCCGGACGACACCACGGTCGCATCACAGGTGCTGCGATCACCACTGCGCACCGCCGGCTGGCCGTTGATGGTGACCTTGTCCGAGCCCTCGGCCAGAAACTGCGGCGGCATCGGCGGGTGCTTCATGCACACCACTAGGTCCAGTGGTTTGGGCACGGCGCCGGGCGCCGGTGTCGCGACGGTCGGACGCCACATCTGCGAGAAGAAACTCTCGGCCATGTCCAAATAGCTGGCTTCGGGCGCCGGTGCAGGCTCTTCCAGCTCGGTACCGGCCGGCGCGACGTGGGAACTGATCGCCCCGGCGGCGCGGGCGGCGGGGATGTTGTTGGTGAGGGTGTCGGTGGAGCCCGTGAGAATGTTCGCCTGTACCGTGGGCGGAAAAAGGGCGTTGCTGAAGGCATCGCATAACTTCGTCAGTCCCTTGTCCGCCCCGGTCTTGCTCATGGCCAGGCCGACAATCGTGCCCACCACTGCGCCCAGCAGGAAACAGCCCAGCCCGCCGGTTGCGACGGTAATCCCGGTAGCGGCGACGACAGCGGCGGTCGCCACGGCCGTGATCGCGATATTGGCTGCCACTTCCAGCACACCGCCGAGGATGTCCGCCATCATCGAGGTGTGGGAGAGCGCATCGCCCATGCGGGCGGCCCATAAAGCGTCAGACATGCAGGCGGCTCATCAGGAAATGGCGTCGAACGACAGCGAGTTTTTGATCAAGGCCCAGTGCGCAGCCTCGGCATCCCCGAGTTTTTCCGCCTTCACGTAACTCAGCGCTAGCATCTTGCGCGTACCCGGTATCACCAGGGCCATCTGATACTGGAACACCTTGTCATTGCCCTTGTTGAACTGGCTGCGCAGTTCAATGCCTTCCACTTCCTGAGCCGCGCCTAAACGCACGCTCACGCTCGGTTGGCAGCGCAAATCCTGCACCTGTTTTTCCAGGCGCTGGAGCTGATCGTTGAAGTTGCTGTGCAAGGTTTCGCCCTCCGCGAGCAGGCTGCGGCTGACGATCAAGGAAGTACCCAATTCAGGAAACTTGAGGATATTGATCGTCGCGTCCTGCAACTCACTGGCGGGCAGTTGAAACTGGAATTCATTGATTCGGTACGTCATGGCAAACAGGTCTCGTCAGGAGCTTTTAGGCGCGGGGAACGCGGCGTTGATATTCGCATCGATACTGGCTTTCACGCCTTGGCCATCGGGTGTCGCACCGGGGCCGCCGCCGTTGTTCAGGTGCAACACGCCGCCGGTGTTGAACTCGGCATCTCCACTGGCATAGAAGCTGATTTGCACGCCGGTGAGGTTGATCTGCCCGCTGGCATTCAACTCCAGGATGCTTTCACCGCAGACCAGGCGCAGGTTCTCACCCACTTCGATGACGTAGCTCTGGCTGATGCTGTCGGTCTTCCTCTGGCCCACCGAGAGGATGTCTTCCTGTTTAACGATGCGCAGGCGGTTATTACCGATGGTCACCGTCTCGTTGTGCCCAATGCTCTTGTTACGGTCATGCCCGACGGAGTGGCTTTCATCCACCTCCACCACAATGTCCTGATTGCGCTCAGCGTGGATATACAACTGCTCCAGCCCCTTCTTGTCCTCCATGCGGATTTCATTGAAGTTGGCCGGCGTACCGCCCTTGCTTGATCGGCTTTTCATGCCGCTCTGGGTAGCGTTTTCCGGCAGGTCGTAGGGCACGGTCTGCTCGGCGTTGTACACGCGCCCGGTGATGATCGGCCGGTCGGGGTCGCCTTCCAGAAAGCTCACAATCACTTCCTGGCCGATGCGTGGAATCTGCATCGAGCCCCAGTTTTTCCCGGCCCAGGCTTGCGACACGCGAATCCAGCACGAGCTGTTTTCGTTGGATTGATCGTGACGGTCCCAATGAAAGTGCACCTTCACGCGGCCGTATTGGTCGGTCCAGATTTCCTCGCCTTTGGGGCCGACCACCAGCGCGGTTTGCGGGCCTTTGACAATGGGTCGATGGGTGTTGGCCAAGGGGCGGAAACTTTGCTGGGCATCGATGCAGGTGAGGCTGCTTTCGAACTGCGCCGAACCCGAGCCGCCGCCGCTTTCCAGGCTTTCCTGGACGATGTAGTAGCGGGTGCCGACGATCAGGTATTCGCGGTTCTGGTCCTGGCGGCTGAAACCGGTGAGGCTGAACAAATGCCCGGAGCCCAAGCCGCGTGCATTGCCGCTGAACTCGATCTGCTCATGCAGGGTTTGCAGGGCTTCGATGCGCGTGCGCGCGTAGTGTTCGCCGTCGGCACTTTGCACGTAGGTGCCGGGGTAGTCGTACAGCGGGTAGTCGCCCGCGGTGTGCGGGCGCGGCATCGCCGAGCGCACATCGATGCTGGCGCTGGGGCGCTGGAAGTCGTAGTCGTTGAGCTCCAGCGAGCCCGGCTGCACTTCCTGCGCCAGGTGCCAGTTATGCATGTGGTCGCGTTCGCGTTGTTGCTCGTCCTTGGGGTAATACGGGACCGACGCGTAGCCCGGCACCGTGGTGTGCGCGCCGTAGGCGTCGGCCAGCACCAACACATGGCGGTCCTGCTCGTGACGGAAGAAGTAGTAAATGCCTTCCTGCTCCATCAAGCGGCTGACGAATTCGAAGCTGGTCTCGCGGTACTGCACGCAGTATTCCCACTCGCGATACGGCCGGCTCAGGGCGTCTTCGAAATCGGAGAAACCGAGGTCACGAAACACCTGCTTGATGATCTGCGGGATGCTGAGGTTCTGGAAAATCCGGCAGTCGGAGGTGCGGCTCAGCAGCCATAACCACGGGCGCAACGTAACCTGGTAACTGGCGAACTGGCCCTGATCAATGTTCTGGCTACAGCGTGCGACGAGGCCGTGGAAATACCGTTCACCGCCGTCCGCCAACTGCACGGCCACGCTCATCGGTTTGCCGAGCAATTGATTGAGGTCAATGTTGGCGTCGAGCG
Source organism: Pseudomonas sp. PWP3-1b2 (assembly GCF_049896045.1). Lineage (NCBI taxonomy): Bacteria > Pseudomonadati > Pseudomonadota > Gammaproteobacteria > Pseudomonadales > Pseudomonadaceae > Pseudomonas > Pseudomonas sp. PWP3-1b2. The sequence continues at coordinate 138,982 of NZ_JAFCTN010000003.1, read as the reverse complement.
AGGTCAGTTGCAGCTCATAGTTGAACGGCCTACCCAGCTCTTCGCCGCCGCCCATTTCATTGAGCAACAGCACATCCGGCCCGAGGGGGCTGGTGATTTTGGCCAGGCGTGAGGCTTGGTTGAATAGCATCGGTTAACCCGTAAATTGCGTAATAACTGTAGGAACCGGCTCCAAATGTGGGAGCGGGCTTGTGTGGGAGCCGGGCTTGCCCGCGATGCAGGCACCTCGGTGTGTCAGTCACACTGAGGTGATGCTATCGCAGGCAAGCCAGCTCCCACACAAGCCGGCTTCCACACTGACCGCATTCCAACAATAGTTATTCGGCGTCGCTGAAGTCGTAGTGCAATTCATTATCCCGACTGCTGATCCGCACCCCCGCCAGCGCCTTGCCTTCAAGCATGCGCGTGAGGAATTCACGGCTCATGTCCGGCAGCAGGCTGTTGGTGAGGATGGTGTCGATCATGCGCCCGCCACTTTCGGTTTCGGTGCAGCGCGAGACAATCAGATCGACCACCGCGTCGTCGTAGTCGAACTCCACTTTGTGCGTAGTCTCCACGCGCTTCTTGATGCGGCCCAGTTGCAGGCGAGTGATCGCCTTGAGCATCTCATCGCTCAGCGGGTAGTACGGAATGGTCACCAGGCGCCCCAGCAAGGCTGGCGGGAAAATCTCCAGCAGCGGCTGGCGCAGGGCCTTGGCAATTTCTTCCGGCTCGGGCACGTTCGCCGGGTCTTTGCACACGCGCGAAATCAGCTCGGTGCCGGCGTTGGTGGTCAGCAGGATCAGGGTATTTTTGAAGTCGATCACCCGGCCTTCGCCGTCTTCCATCACGCCCTTGTCGAACACCTGGAAGAAGATTTCATGCACGTCCGGGTGGGCTTTTTCCACCTCGTCCAGCAGCACCACGCTGTAGGGTTTGCGCCGCACCGCTTCGGTCAGTACGCCACCTTCGCCGTAGCCGATATAGCCCGGTGGCGCGCCCTTGAGTGTGGACACCGTGTGGGCTTCCTGGAACTCGCTCATGTTGATCGTGATGACGTTCTGCTCGCCGCCGTACATGGCTTCGGCCAGGGCCAGGGCGGTTTCGGTCTTGCCCACGCCGGAGGTGCCGGCCAGCATGAACACGCCAATTGGCTTGCTCGGGTTGTCAAGGCCAGCGCGAGAAGTCTGGATGCGCTTGGCGATCATCTGCAAGGCGTGGTCCTGGCCGATGATGCGTTTTTTCAGGTGCTGATCGAGGTTGAGCACCGTCTCCAGCTCGTTGCGCGCCATGCGGCCCACCGGAATGCCGGTCCAGTCGGCGACCACCGAGGCCACCGCCTGGTAGTCCACGGTCGGCAGGATCAGCGGGGTTTCGCCTTGCAGGGTGGTGAGGCGCTGTTGCAGGTCGACCAACTGGGCACGCAACTCATCGTTGCCGCTGTCCACCACGCCGGCTTTTTCACGCAAGGTGGCACGGGTGGCAAGCAGTTCATCCACCAGTGTTTTTTCTTCGGCCCACCGGCTTTCCAGGGTAGCCAGGCGCTCGCGCTCGGCACTCAGCAAGGCTTCGCTGTTGGTTTGGCGCGCACCAATCGCAATGCCGATGGCATGCTCGCGGGCAATAATTTGCAGCTCGGTTTCCAGGGCTTCGATGCGACGGCGGCTGTCGTCCACTTCGGCGGGCACGGCGTGCAGGCTGATGGCGACGCGGGCGCACGCGGTGTCGAGCAGGCTCACGGATTTGTCCGGCAGCTGACGCGCCGGGATGTAACGGTGCGACAGCTTCACCGAGGCTTCGAGGGCTTCGTCGAGGATCTGCACCTGATGGTGTTTTTCCATGGTAGAGGCCACGCCGCGCATCATCAGCAGCGCCTTGTCTTCGGACGGCTCGGCCACCTGTACCACCTGGAAACGACGGGTCAGGGCCGGGTCTTTCTCGATGTGCTTTTTGTACTCGGCCCAGGTGGTCGCGGCCACGGTGCGCAAAGTGCCGCGCGCCAGCGCAGGTTTGAGCAAGTTGGCGGCATCGCCAGTCCCGGCGGCGCCACCGGCACCTACCAACGTGTGGGCTTCGTCGATAAACAAAATGATCGGCTTGGGCGAGGCCTGGACGTCTTCGATCACCTGGCGCAGGCGCTGTTCGAACTCGCCTTTCATGCTCGCGCCGGCTTGCAGCAGGCCCACGTCGAGGCTGCGCAGTTCCACGTCTTTCAGCGCGGGCGGCACGTCGCCAGCAACGATGCGCAGGGCGAAACCTTCGACCACAGCGGTTTTACCCACGCCCGCTTCGCCGGTAAGGATCGGGTTGTTCTGGCGACGGCGCATGAGGATGTCCACCAGTTGGCGGATTTCTTCATCGCGGCCAACAATCGTGTCGAGCTTGCCGCTGCGTGCCTGTTCGGTGAGGTCCACGGTGAAGCGCTTGAGGGCTTCCTGCTTGCCCATCGCACTCGGCGCCATAGCGCCGCTGGCTTCACCCGGCACGGCGCCGGCATTAAAACCGTCGCTGGCGCTGAGCGCATTTTCCGGCGAATCGCCGACGTACTCGTCAAACCGTTCGCTCAAGGCTTCGGCCTTGATTTTGTCGAATTCCGACGACAGATTCAGCAGCGCGTGGCGCAGGCTTGGCGTCTTCAAAATACCCAGCACCAGGTAGCCGGTGCGCACCTGGCTTTCGCCGAACATCAGGCTGCCATACACCCAACCGCGTTCCACGGCTTCTTCCACATGGGACGACAGGTCAGTAATCGACGTCGAGCCGCGCGGCAGGCGGTCCAGCGCTTCGGTCAGGTCGCGGGCCAGGCGCGCCGGTTCCACGTTGAACTGACGGATGATGCGGTGCAGGTCCGAATCCTGCAGTTGCAGCAACTGGTGAAACCAGTGGGCCAGTTCCACGTATGGGTTGCCCCGCAGTTTGCAGAACACGGTGGCGGCTTCGATGGCTTTGTAGGCCACGCTGTTGAGTTTGCCGAACAGTGCGGCGCGACTGATTTCACCCATGCTCTGGATTCCTTGAGGTGGTGGCGTGGTCGGCGTAATGCCGGGCCAGGATTAGGTCGTTGGCGTCTCGCTCGGGCTTGCCGAGCCAGGTGTTGAAGCCCAGGCGGAAGCTGCCGTTGAGTTGCAGCGCCGGTACTTCGGGTTGTTGCAGAATCAGGTTCAGGTCCCAGTCCAGTTCATGGCCCAGGTACTCGGCTACCCACGCCACCAGCTCATTGAACGGCTGATGGCCGGGGAGCATGCCCATGTAGTCATCCAGCTTGAGCGGGCCCAGGCGGATGCGGAATTTATGCTGGCGGTCCCACACATGGCTGCCCAGGCAAAAGTCCACGCCCAGCTGGTTCGCGCTGACACTCACGCGGCTGCGCTCGGGCAGTTCCAGCCATTGGCCGACGTATTCCTCGATCTCCACCGGCAGGCCGAAGTACTCGCCGAGAATTGCTTTTAAACCGTCCGGGTAGCGGGTTTGCGCCGACAGGTGGCCGCTGTAATGCAGCTTTGCCGTGTCGGGAATCAGCCCCTGATTAAGCAAGCTCGGCATGCCCCGGCCACTCAGCGCGGCGAGGCGGGCGGACCAGTAATCATCGTCTGGTCGGTCGTGGCTGACCGTCGGCCGCGCTTCGGCCCACGCCCGGTAAAACAGGCTCAGCAGGCGGTGGTGGAACACGTCGAGGAACTGCTTGCTGGTGCTGTCGGCGTTGTTGCGCTGACGCTCGCGCACGTACTCGGTGATGTGCAGCGGCAGCGGGCCGTTGGGGCCGCCGAGGCCGAAGAAAAACTGCTCCAGGCGCGCGGGTTTGCCGTCACTGCCAGGGTCGACCGACGCCAGTGTGGCCGGGGCGAATGTGCAATCGGCCTGTTGGCCGAGGCGCAGCGGGTCGTCTGCCAGGCGCAAGGAATGGCCCAGTCGCGGCAGCGCTGGCGATTCGCACTCGATACGCCGCAGCGCCTGGAAGAAATCGTATTCCCAGGGCTCCTGGTGCATCGCATCCAGGGTACTCACAGGGTCGGACGACGTCCGGGCTTGGCTTTCCATCGCATGATCTCGCCGCGTTCGGTGGTACGGATCACCGTCTCGGTAAAACTGTTGATCGACACGTAGCGTGCCAGGAAGCGCTCCAGCACCGCACCGAGCAGGAACACGCCGGTGCCGCGAAACGCGTTTTCATCAAATTCCAGGGTGATTTCCAGGCCACGGCCAAACACAATCGGGCCGGGCATCGGCAGGCGCCGCGTCACCGCTTTGCTGCTGACGTCACGCAGGCCTTCTATTTGCAATTGCAGGGCGGCGTCGTTGGTGTCGCCGTAAAGGCGCAGCAGTTCCCGCAAGGCGGCGCCCTGGCCTTGCTCGCTCAGCGACAGGTAGTTGAGCGACAACTGGCTGATCAGGCGCCACGCCTTGGCGTCGTGGGCATGGCTGGCGCGGGGGCGGCTCGGGCCGGCGACGCAGCGCACAGACAACACCGGGGCGCTGTCGGCCAGGGTGAAATCAGTCTTGCCGTTGCCCACGCTCATGAACAGCGGCAAATCACGGTTGGTGCACAGCGCGGTGACGCCAAGTTGGCGCAAGTCATGGCCGTACGGCGCCTGCCGACTGTCCACCAGGCTGACGAAGGTTTCGCTGCCCACATAGGTGGAGCGCGGGCCGTTACGGCGCTGGTCGCTGGACAGCACGCGGGGTTCGCGGCGCACGGTGTAATACGCCTGATCGCGGCCATAGCGCGACGGGTCGCGCACGGCATAGAACGGCACGAAAGGCTGCTCCGGCCCGGTGCCGTGGCCGGTGATGCCGCTCAGCGAGTGGATCTCGAAATCCATCGGTCGGGTGCGGTCGGCGATCACGTGGTGTTCGTTGACCCGATCGGACAGGTGAATACGGTCCACCCGCTTGGGGAACAGGTTGATCGCCGGCGTGCAGAACGGCATGAACTGCGCGGCGCCGACGCTGCCTTCCAGGCTTGGCTCGTGACGGTCGAACAGCACGATCAACTCCAGCTCCTGGCCGTCGCAGCGCTTGACCGCTCGGCTCAGTTCGGCGAACTCCACGAACAAAAAGCGATGGGGCAGGGCGAAGTATTCCTGCAACAAGCGATAGCCCTGGAAGGCGCGGGCCACCACCGGCATGGCGGCGTCGACATCGTCAAAACCGCGCGAGCGCAGCGCGTCTGGCGGCAGGCGCTCAACCCAGTCGCCACCTGGCTTGCGTGCAAACACCGCGCAGGCGTTGCCGAGCAGTTGTTCGTAAAGGCGAAACGGTTGTTCATCGGCGCCGCTGAGGTACAGCGGCAGGCTGTCCAGATCGAGGCTGCTGAACGGCAATTCGGCGCCGGTGCGCAAGGTCAGGCGCAGGCCGGCCTTGGCTTTGGGTTCACTGGCGGCAAGACGGCCCAGCACGGCGGCGGGGTTGCCGAAGTACTCGGCATTGCTGACCTGCAACGGCCACAACGTCACCGGGTGCGCGGTGCGGTACTCGCAGCAGGTCTGGGTTTCGCGGCCCAGGGCGGCGCGCAACACGGTGTCGCGGGGCAGGGGGAAACCGCTGGCCAGCGAGCCTTCATCCGGGTCGGTTTGCAACTGCACCACGGTCATCGACGGCGTCGGCGCGAGGTAGTGCGGGTAGGCGATTTCCAGCAGGTTATGGGTGAAGGTCGGGTACTCGGCGTCGAGCTTGAGTTGCACGCGGGCCGTCAGGTAAGCAAAACCTTCGAGCAAACGTTCGACGTAGGGGTCGGCGCAGTCCATTCCGGACAGGGTCAGCCGACTGGCGATCTTCGGGTATTCCTTGGCGAACTCGGCGGCGCTTTCGCGCACGTGGTGCAGTTCCTGGTTATACAGCTCCAGCAGGCGCGGGTTCATGGGCGTCTCCGCTGGTCGGCGCTGACCACGCGCACATGGCCGGATTCCAGATCAAGGTCGGTTTGCAGCAGCAGGCGCAACGGTACCGGCTGCGCCCACAGGTCGCCTTCGATCTCAAAACTCAGGGCGTTGTGGTTCATTTCACCATGGCCGACGCGGGCTTTGACGCGCAGTGTGTGGCGCAGAATACGCGGCTCGAAGGTGGCGATTGCCTGGTAGATCAGGGCTTCCAGCGCCTTGATATCCACGCTGGAGATGCTGTTGCCCGCCAGCGCCGGCAGGCCGTAATTGACCACCGAGGTACCAGCCGGGGTATGCAGCGTGGCATCGGCATCCAGTAACGACGTGGTGTTGAGCAACCACGCCAGTTCGCGCAGCACCGAGGCTTTTAATTGGGTCAGGGACAGCACGCGTTTATCGGCGCTTTCCTTGGGGTTGGTTGGGTCGTCATCGGTCAACCGGTCCAGGAGGGACGGTTGCAGACGGTCGCGGGAAGCGATTTCAGTTACCACCAAAGCAGCTCCACGGACGGGTTGCGAGAAGAACAAAGTGCCTGTGGCCGTGGCGCAAAGCCACGGCCACCAGGGCTATCAGCGTTTGGTGTTGGAGCGGATGTTCCAGCCGAACTTGATCGGGCCGCCGTCTTTGGTGCCGTCGGCTTTCTGTGGCTGGTAGTCGACCATCACCTGAGCGAAGTTCAGGGTGACGTTTTCGGTCAGACGATCATCGCTGCCCGAACCGCCAGTGCTCAGCGACGTGACCAGCACTTCTTCCAGGTTGATCACCATGTATTCAACCTGGCTTTCACCACCGGCCTTGCGCACGGTCAGTTTGACCTTGTCGATGTGCTTGCCGCTGGCGCAGTGCATCATCAGGTTCGGCGAGGCCTTGTCGACGTACTTGGTCAGCGACAGGTCCTGGATATTCACCTTGCCCGCGCCGCCGCCACCGCCCACGTGCATGTTGCCGGACTGGGCCATGCCCCAGCTCCAGTTCAATACGTCGATTTCGTCCTTGTGGGCCTTGTCCATGGACTCGCCCTTGATGTCGCCGATCTTGATGAAAATATCAACAGCCATGTTTTCTCCCTGTGTGGACTCAGCCACGATATTTGTTTAAGCCCAATGGGCAGTGCTTTTCTGTGGGAGCTGGCTTGCCTGCGATTGCATCCCCGCAGTCTGACTGGCAGACCGCGTTGCCTGCATCGCGGGCAAGCCCGGCTCCCACAGAAGAGCCGGTTCAAGCGTTATTCAGGCGCTTTTCGCCGAAGGCAGCTTCGATACCAGGCGCAGCGACACGGTCAGCCCTTCGAGCTGGTAGTGCGGGCGCAGGTAGAACTTGGAGTTGTAGTAACCCGGGTTGCCTTCGACTTCTTCCACGATCACTTCGGCTGCGGCCAACGGGTGCTGGGCCTTGGTGGTTTCGGTGGAGTGGGCCGGGTCGCCGTCGACGTAGTTGAGGATCCAGTCCTGCAACCAGCGTTGCATCTCGTCCTTCTCTTTGAAGGAACCGATCTTGTCGCGCACGATGCACTTCAAGTAGTGGGCGAAACGGCAGGTGGCGAACAGGTACGGCAAGCGCGCGGCCAGGTTGGCGTTGGCGGTGGCGTCCGGGTCATCGTACTCGGCCGGTTTTTGCAGCGACTGAGCGCCGATGAACGCGGCGAAGTCGGTGTTTTTCTTGTGCAGCAGCGGCATGAAGCCGTTCTTCGCCAGTTCCGCTTCACGGCGGTCGCTGATGGCGATTTCAGTCGGGCACTTCATGTCCACGCCACCGTCATCGGTCGGGAACGTATGGGCCGGCAGGTTTTCCACTTCGCCGCCGGACTCAATGCCACGGATGCGCGAGCACCAGCCGTAGTGCTTGAACGAACGGTTGATGTTCACCGCCATCGCGTACGCGGCGTTGGCCCAGGTGTACTTGGAGCTGTCGGCGCCGTCGGTGTTTTCTTCGAAGGCGAAGGCTTCCACCGGGTCGGTCTTGGCGCCATACGGCAGGCGCGCCAGGAAGCGCGGCATGGTCAGGCCGATGTAGCGCGAGTCTTCCGATTCACGCAGCGAGCGCCAGCCGGCGTATTCCGGGGTAGTGAAGATTTTGGTCAGGTCGCGCGGGTTCGACAGTTCCTGCCACGAGCCCATGCCCATCACGGTCGGCGAGGCCGCAGCGATGAAGGGGGAGTGCATGGCGGCGCAGACTTTCGACAGCTCGCCCAGCAGTTCCACGTCGGGAGGCGACTGGTCGAAGTAGTAGTCGCCTACCAGGCAGCCGTACGGTTCGCCGCCGAACTGGCCGTATTCTTCTTCGTACATCTTCTTGAAGATCGGGCTCTGGTCCCACGCCGTGCCCTTGAATTTCTTCAGGGTCTTGTGCAGTTCCGGCTTGGAGATGTTGAGCACGCGAATCTTCAGCTGCTCATCGCTCTCGGTGTTGTTGACCAGGTAATGCAAGCCACGCCAGGCGCTTTCCAGCTGCTGGAAATCCTGATGGTGGATGATCTGGTTGACCTGAGCGGTCAGCTTGGCGTCGATGGCGGCGATGATCGATTCGATCGACTTGATCGCGTCATTCGAGACCAGGTCGGTTTGCGCCAGGGCTTGTTCGGCCAGGGTGCGCACGGCGGTCTCGACGGCTTCGCGGGCACGCTCGGTCTTGGGTTTGAACTCTTGCAGCAGCAGGTTGGCAAACTCGCTGGCTTCTTCGGTAGCGCCCAGGATCTGGGAGCCTTCGCGGGCGGTAGTGTCGGTCATGATTACTGGTTCCCTGCCGGCTTCGGCGCGCTCGCAAGGGCCTGCAGCAATGCCGGGTCCTTGATCGCTTTCATGATGATTTCTTCAGCGCCGGTCTTGCCGTCCATGTAGGTCAGCAGGTTGGCCAGTTGGGTGCGGGCTTCGAGCAGCTGGTTCAGCGAGTCGACCTTGCGGGCCACGGCGGCCGGGCTGAAGTCGTCCATGCTTTCGAAGGTGATGTCCAGGCTCAGGTTGCCTTCGCCGGTCAGTTCATTCGGCACGTGGAACGCGACGCGTGGCTGCATGGCCTTGAGGCGCGAGTCGAAATTGTCGACGTCCACTTCAAGAAACTTGCGGTCGGCCACGGCTGCGAGCGGCTCGGCAGGCTTGCCGGCGAGGTCGGCCATCACGCCCATCACGAAGGGCAGCTGGACCTTTTTTTCGGCGCCGTAAAGCTCGACGTCGTACTCGATCTGCACTCGAGGCGCGCGGTTGCGCGCAATGAATTTCTGAGAACTTTGCTTCGCCACGATGCTGCTCCTGGTCGCTTGAGCGACGGTGTTGTTACTGCACAGTCCGGCGGCTTACTCGCTGTCCGGGCCGCGCAGGTTTTCAAATTGGGACATGCCGTCGGGAATCAGATTGCGCACGATGGCCGCAAAGTCGGCGTGCACCAGATGCTTCGCCCGGTTCAACAGCACCGGCAGCGGGCTCGAAGGCTCGTGCCGGGTGTAGTACGCGAGAATCTTGTCGAGGCTGCGCAGCACGTCGTCACGGTTGGCGATGTCGCCAGCGGGGCGCGGTGCGGCGGGCGCAGCGGCGTAATCGGCCGAGGGGGCACTGTCGTCACTGACGGCCTCGGGTTCGCCACTGCTGTCGGTGCCTGGCACCGCTTGATTGAGTATGTGCAGCGCCTGCTTGAGCGGTTGCTTGAGCAGGCTGAGGTCCACGCCCTGGGCGGAACCGACTTGTTCGTTGACTTGCTGCTCGATGGCTTCGCACGCGGCACGCGCCGCGCTCAAGGCGTCGCGGGTGGCTTGCAGTTGCTCGGGGTCGCTGTCGAGGAGCGCGGCGTTGAGCTGCTGGGCGCCGAGTTGTTCGTCGGCGAAAATCTGCAGGCCGCTGGCGTTGAGCGCCGCGCGCAGGCTCACGGGCCCGAAGGTGCGCGAGCGCGTGAGGATGCTTTCGCGCAGCAAACGAATGGTGGTATCGCTTGTGAGGCCGGACAGTGCATTGACGCGCACGGTGGGGTCGTTGTCGTCGTCGGCATCCAGGCGTGGGTGCAGGTCTGCCCAGTATTCGCGCAGCAACGCGTTGATCAGAGTGAGGACTTCAGCCAGCCCGGCCGGACCCTGGAGGGCGAGGGCGCTTTGCAGCAGGAAATGGGTGATACGCAGGTCTTTGCTGCGTTGCAGCAAGTCGAGGCTTTGCTGCTGAATGCTGCGCCATTCCGGCGGTTCGGCAGGCAGGATCGAGTCGCCCATGCTGCGCTCGGGTTGGCCCTTGGCAGCACGCTCCAGGTGGAGAAAGTCCGCGTCATATTCCATGTCTTCGCCACACGGCGAGGTCGCGGAAACGGCGGTGAGCAGCAACGGCACATCCACTGAATTCGATCTCCTTATCAGCCCGATAGATGGCGGGCAATGCATGCACTGGTTGCGCGATGAACCAGGCATGTTTTCTTGGTCATGATGGAACGTTGAATTCAGGTTGATTTCAAAGCGCCATCATTGGTGTTCAAGAAGTTGTGCATTTTTGGTGTAGTAGTTGGGCCTTGTCAAGGTAAGCTATTCGCCCTCTGTGACAGATGTGCGGTGTTTAACAACCTGCACGACCGGTGAGTCTGATAGCACACCGCAATAGGATATTTGTCATGGAGCCCCGTTAAGATCAGCGATCATGCTTGCAAAAGCAGGTTGTGAGGGTCGCTTGCACGACCTGGTGGGGTTTCTCGGGAAACGTTGCTCCGGGGATCGACTGCGCGCGAAGTATCAGCAAGGAGGCAAGATGTCGCTGTGTTTGACTATCACTAGTTATCACAAGATTACCCCTGGGCAGTGCCCCGAAAAGTCCTTGAATCAGGGCTCGATGGCGATCGGCCGCAGTTCGGATAATGACTGGGTATTGCCTGACCCCGAGCGCCTGGTCTCCTCGCAACACTGTGTTATTCAATACAAAGATGGCCGTTATTATTTAACCGACACCAGCACCAACGGTGTGGAGTTGGTTAACGCCGGTATCCGGTTGCGGCGGGGTAACAGCGAGCCGTTGCAGGATGGCGAGCTGATCCGCATCGGTGATTACGAAATCCAGGCGCGCATCGACTCCAGTGTGCAAGCCATGGGCAGCCAACCGTTTGCCGGTGAGTCGCCGAACAGCTTTGAAGCGCTGATGGGCGCCGTGGTGAATTCGCCCGCGCCTGTGCCGGTGATCGCGCCGCAGTTCCAGGGCGCCTCGTCAATGGATACCCTGCCGGACCTGTTCGATTTCCTCAGCCCGACCGCCGTGCCACCGCCGACCGTGCCGGACCACGTGCCGTCCGAGCAACACGACTTCCGCCCGCCGACGCCCGTCGCGGTGCCTGTTGTCGAACAACCGGTGGTCAGCGGCTCGGTGATTCCTGATGATTGGGACCTGTTTGCCGACACGCCGCCAGCGGCCGTTGCGCCCCCGGCCGCACCGGTCATCCTTGCGCCACCGGTGGTCGAGCCTGCGCTCCCCGTGGCGGACGCCAGCCAACAACCCGATCTGCTGCAAGCGTTTCTGCGTGGCGCGGGCCTCGACCAACTGCGTCTGGACAAGGCTCAGGCTCAAGCCCAGATGGAAAGCATCGGCCGCAGCTACCGGCTGATGGTAGAAGGCCTGATCGACGTGTTGCGTGCCCGCGCCAGCCTCAAAGGCGAGTTCCGCATGCAGCAAACCATGATCCGCCCCGCCGAAAATAACCCGTTGAAATTCGCCCCGAATGCCGACGAAGCCTTGTTGCTGCTGCTTCGCCACGGCAACGCAGCGTTTATGGCGCCGGACATCGCCGTGCGCGATAGTTTCGACGACCTGCGCGCCCACCAACTGGCCGTGATGGCCGGCGTCGAAGCGGCGATCAAACACCTGCTGGCGCGCTTCGAGCCGGGCCAGTTGGAAGAGCGCATGGGCAAGCCCGGCGGGCTGTCGAGCCTTTTCAGTGGTTCGCGCCAGGCCCAGTACTGGCAGCAATTCACCGAGCTTTACAGCAACATTTCCCGCGAGGCCCAGGAAGATTTCCAGGACCTGTTCGGCCGCGAATTCAGCCGGGCCTACGAAGAACACAGCGCACGACAGCGACGCTAAAAGGCGCCGCAACCATGGATAAAACGGATAGCTAAGTACGTCATTGAGGACGCAGGATGATTCCCAGGTTTTTACTTGCAGTTGCCACCGCGTTGCTGTTGACGGCGTGTGCCAAGGAGGCTGCCAAACCCGAGGCGGCCGCCGAGGCAGAAGCGGACACCGCCGCCGTCGAGTTGCACTTCCACGCCATTGCCGGGCTTAACCCCGGCGCCAGCGGCCAGGCCGCCCCGGTGCGGGTGCGCATTTTCGAACTGAAAAACGCCGCCATCTTCGGCCGTTCCGACTACTTCGCGCTGGCTGATCGCGCGCAATCCACCCTTGGCCTGGACCTGCTCGATCAGGACGAAGTGATGGTGCAACCCGGCCAGCAACTGAGCATCAAGCGCGACCTCGACCCTTCCACACGCCAGATCGGCCTGCTGGTGGGTTACCGCGAGCTCGACCGCGCGCAATGGCGCGCGGTGATCGACGTACCGGCACGCCAATACACCGAATACCAGATCAGCCTCGATGTGCGCGCCGTGCGCGCAGCCGTCGTGGTTCCCCCTTCCAGCCCTGCCCAATAACAAGAGATCGGAGCCCCCATGTCCTGGAACAATCGCGTGGTCTGGTCGGAAGGCATGTTCATCGGAACGCAGCACTTCCAGCAGCATGACCGTTACCTGGAAAACCTGATCGACGCGCGCAGCCGCCCGCTGTCCGCCGGTGCCTGGGGCTTCTCCGAGTTGCTGATCGATCAGGGTCTGCTGGCCCAGGGCAAGTTGGCAATCGTGTCGGCGCGCGGCCTGTTGCCCGACGGCACGCCGTTCAATATCCCTCAGGACGACCTGGCGCCGAGCCCGTTGAACATTGACGATAACCTGCGCGATGGGCTGGTTTACCTGGCCCTGCCGCTCAAGCGCGCAGGCGCGCGGGACACCGTCGATGAAGGCGAAGCGCTGGAAGCGGCGCGGTACGTAAGCCAGGTGCGCGAAGTGCGCGACGACAACGCGCCGTTCGAAAACCGCGCGCCAGTGGCCGTCGGTTCCCGCGCCCTGCGCTTGCTCACCGCACAGGATGGCATCAGCGATTACGCCGCCGTGGGCCTGGTGCGCATCAAGGAAAAACGCGCCGACCGCGCGCTGGTGCTCGACGACACCTACATTCCGCCGGTGCTGGACATGGCCGCAAGCAAACCGCTGACGGCGTTTCGCAGCGAACTGCTGGGCCTGCTGCACCAACGCGGCGAAGCCCTGGCGGGCCGCGTGGTTGCCTCCGGTGCCGGTGGCGCGTCGGAAATTGCCGACTTCATGCTGCTGCAACTGGTCAACCGCGCCCAGCCATTGATCCAGCACTTGAGCCAATTGAGCCCGCTGCACCCGGAACGGTTTTTCAGCGAGCTGGTGAGCCTGGCCGGCGAATTTTCCACCTTCTCCACCGCAGGCCGCCGCCCTCAGGAATACCCGCAGTACCAGCACGACGACCTGGTGCTGAGTTTTACCCCGGTGATGCAGGCCCTGCGTGAAGCCCTGTCGATGCTGATCGACAGCAAGGCCACGCCGATCCCGATTGTGGAAAAAGCCTACGGCATCCACGTGGCGATGCTGGCCGACAAAACCCTCATCGACACCGCCAGTTTCATCTTGGTGGTGCGCGCCGATGTGCCCGGAGAAACCCTGCGCGCGCGCTTCGGCCAGCAGAGCAAAGTGGGCTCGGTGGAACACATCCGCGACCTGGTCAACCTGCAATTGCCGGGCATCAGCCTGCTGCCCTTGCCGGTGGCGCCACGCCAGATTCCTTACCACGCAGGCAGCACGTATTACGAGCTGGACCGTGGCAGCGAGCACTGGCAACAGCTGATTCATTCGGGTGGTTTCGCCTTCCATATCGCCGGGCAGTTCCCGGGCTTGAACCTGGCCTTCTGGGCGATCCGAGGATAATCCGCGATGCATCCCAATGATGATGACCGCACCCAGTTCATGCCGCGCCCGGGCGGCCGCTCGCCGGAACCTGCCCGCGCGGAACCGGCGGCGCTGTCCATGCCCGCCGCACCGATGCTCACCGGAAAAAGCCACGGCCTGAACCCGCTGGAAAGTGCCGCCGGCCCCTTGCTGGCCTTGTTGACGCGCCTGCGCAGCACCATCGCGCACCCGGCACCGGCCAGTTTGCGTGCGCAATTGCTGGCTTACCTGCGCCAGTTCGAAGAGCGCGCCGAAGCCGCCGGTGTGGCGCGCAATGAAGTGCTGCTGGCGCGTTACGCGCTGTGCACCGCGCTCGATGAAGCCGTGCTGAGTACGCCGTGGGGCAGCACCAGTGACTGGGGCAAACAAAGTTTGCTGATCACCGTGCACAACGAAGCCTGGGGCGGCGAAAAAGTCTTCCAGTTGCTCGACCATTGCCTGCAAAGCCCGCGCGAACGCCTGTACCTGCTCGAGCTGTTGTACCTGTGCATGTGCCTGGGTTTCGAAGGCCGTTACCGCGTGATGAACGACGGTCGCAGCCAGTTGGAAGCATTGCGCGAACGCACCGCCGCCGCCATTCGCAGCGCGCGTGGCGAGCATGAGCGCGAGCTGTCGCCGCACTGGCGCGGCGTGACCGTGGCGCGCGACCGCCTGGCGCAATTCATGCCGCCGTGGATCGCTGTGGCCATCGGGTTGGCGCTGCTGTTGGCGTTGCTGTTCGGGTTACGCTTGAAGCTCGCCTCGGACGCCGAGCCGGTGTTCAAGAATATCCATGCCCTGGGCGAGATCCCGGTGCAGGCCATTGACCGGCCGGTTGTGCAGCCCAAAGTGGTTGAACGCCCACGCCTGGCGGGCTTTTTGGTGGAAGACATCAAGGCCGGCCGCGTCGCCGTCGAAGACAAAGTTGATCGCTCGGTCGTGACCATTCGTGGCGATGAACTGTTCGCGTCCGCCAGCTCCAGCATCGTCGATGACTACCAGCCGCTGATGCTGCGCATCGCCGATGCCATCCGCAAGGTCAAGGGCCAGGTGCGCGTCACCGGGCACAGCGACAACCGCCCGATTGCCACGCTGCGCTTCCCGTCCAACTGGGCGTTGTCTGAAGCGCGGGCCAAGTCGGTGCTGGATATTCTAGCGGCCAAGACCGGCCAGGCGGATCGCTTCAGCGCCGAAGGCAGAAGCGACACCGAGCCGGTGGCTACCAACGCCACTGCCGAAGGCCGTGCCCGCAATCGTCGGGTTGAAATCACCGTATTGGCGGAGGGCGTCGAGTGAAGGCGTTTTTCAGTTTCATGATTCGCTGGGTGATCCCGTTGCTGGGCCTGATCGCCCTGAGCCTGATCATCTGGTTTGTCGGGCCGTTGCTCGACGTGCTGATGCCGGAAGGGCGCCGCTGGGCGCTGATCATTCTGGTATTTGCCGTGTGGATCGCCTACCGCGTGTTCCGCATTATCCAGGCCCGTCGACAGGCTGCTGAAGTGATGCGCAGCCTGGCGGCGGAAACCCCGGCTGACCCCAACTCTGTCGCGACTGCCGAAGAACTCAGCACCCTGCGCCAGCGCATGGACGAGGCCCTGACGCTGCTCAAGAAAGCCAAGCTGGGTGGCGATGAGCGGCGTAACCTCTATGAGCTGCCGTGGTACGTGATCATCGGCCCGCCGGGTTCGGGCAAGACCACGGCGCTGGTGAATTCCGGGCTGCATTTCCCGCTGGCTGCGCAGTTGGGCGCCGGTGCGGTGCGCGGCGTCGGTGGCACGCGCAACTGCGATTGGTGGTTTACCGATCAGGCGGTATTGCTCGACACCGCTGGGCGCTACACCACTCAGGACAGCAACTCCACGGTGGATAAAGCCGCGTGGCTGGGCTTCCTCGATCTGCTGAAAAAACAGCGCTCGCGCCGGCCTATCGACGGCGCGTTTATCGCCATCAGCCTGTCGGATTTGCTGCTCGGTACAGACGCTGAACGCGCGGCTCACGCTGCCGCCATCCGCCTGCGTATCCAGGAGTTGTACACCCAGCTGGGCGTGCGTTTCCCGATCTACCTGATGTTGACCAAGCTCGACCTGGTGCCGGGCTTCATGGAGTTCTTCGACAACCTGAGCAAGGAAGACCGCGCTCAGGTGTGGGGCATGACCTTTGCCCTCGACGACGGCAAGAACACCGACAGCCCGCTGGCTCACCTGCAAAGTGAATTCGCAGGCCTTGAACAGCGCCTCAACGAACGCCTGGTCGAACGCCTCCAGCAGGAGCGCGACCCGGCGCGGCGAGACCTGATCTACGGCTTCCCGCAGCAGTTCGGCGCGTTGAAAGACTGCCTGCAAAGCTTCCTTGAAGGCGTGTTCAAGCCCAATGCGTTTGAAGAGCGCGTGCTGCTGCGCGGCGTGTATTTCACCAGCGGCACTCAGGAAGGCAGCCCGATTGATCGCTTGATCGGCGCCATGGCTCAAAGCATGAACCTGGACCGCCAGCACCTGGCGCGCCAGAGCGGCACCGGGCGCAGTTACTTCATCGAAAAACTCTTCACTGCCGTGGCGTTTGCCGAGCGTGGATTGGTGGGTGTGAACCCCAAGGTCGAGCGTCGGCGCAAATGGATTGCGCGGGGTGTGCTTGCCGCCACCGTGGCCGTGGTGCTGGTGGTCAGCAGCCTGTGGTGGGTGAGTTATCGCGCCAACCAGGCGTATATCGCTCAGGTTGATCAGAAGGTCGCGCCACTCGGCCAGGCCGTGCAAACCCTCAGCCCGGCGCAGCGGGACGTGCTCGCCGTGCTGCCGCTGCTCAATGCGGTGAAGGGCCTGGCAGGCGACTCGCCGAGCTGGGCCGAAGGGCTGGGCCTGTATCAGGGCGACATGCTCGAAGCCGAATCGGGCAGCGTCTACCGCAAGCTGTTGATCGCCGTGTTCGCGCCGCGTCTGGTGACGCGCATCGAAGAACAGCTGCACGGTGGCGGCAATTCCGACTTCCTCTACGAAGGCCTCAAGGCCTACCTGATGCTGGCGGACGCCGAGCATTACGACCCGGACTTCATCAAGGCATGGATCGCGCTGGATTGGGACCGCAACCTGCCGCGCGACCTGCCGGCCGATCAGCGTCAGGCGTTAACCACCCATTTGCAGGCCTTGTTTGAACGCCATCCACCCAATGCGCGCCTCGACCCACGGCTGATCGACGACCTGCGTCGGCAACTGCAACAACTGCCGGTGGCCCAGCGCGTGTATGACCGGATCAAGCGTCAGAAACTGCCCGACGGCATTCCGGACTTTCGTATCAACGAAGCCGCCGGCCGTGACGCCGCGCTGGTGTTCAGCCGCAAAAGTGGCAAGCCGCTGGGCGAGCCGTTGAGTGGGTTTTTCACCGCCAAGGGCTATCGCCAGGCCTTCCTGCTGAGCAGTCTGAACCAGACCGGCACCCTCGCCGAAGAGCAATGGGTGCTCGGTCATGAACAGGCCGATCAGCAAAATGTGGTCAGCCTGGCCGGTGATGTACGGCGCCTGTATTTTCAGGACTACCAGCGCCAGTGGGATGCGTTGCTCGCCGACATCGACTTTGTGCCGATCACCAGCGTGGCCCAGGCCGCCGACGTGCTGCGGGTGATTTCCGGCCCGACCTCGCCGCTTAAAAAGCTGCTGGTGGCCGTGGCCAGGGAAACCGATCTGCAAGCCGAGGAACGCCAGTTGGCCGCCAAAGGCGTGCCGGTAGAAGGCGGCGTCGACAAGCTCAAGGAGCGCCTCGGCAGCCTGCTTGGGCAGGAGCAACAAACGGCGAGCACGCCCGACGCAGCGGACGACCCGGTGACCGCGCACTTTGCCGAACTCAACAGTATCGTCAGCAAAAACGAAGGCGAGCCGGCGGCCATCGACGGCCTGTTGGCAGATATGAATGCGCTGTACGTGCAGGTCAGCGCCATGGTCGGTGCCAGTGGCGACGCGTTGCTCGGCGAGGCGAAGAATCAGGCGGCGGCAGCTGCCACGCGGGTCAGCCTCAATGCCGAGCGCCAGCCGCCGTTAGTGCAGGGCATGGTCAAGTCGGTGGTCAATTCCACCACCAACAGCATGATGGGCGGGGTGCGTAATCAGCTGAACGCGGCCTGGGTCAGCGAAGTGGTGAATGTGTATCGCCAGTCCCTGGCCGGGCGTTACCCGATGTCGCCGAGCAGTGCACGCGATGCGACCCTGGACGACTTCGGCCAGTTCTTCGGCGTGGGCGGCGTGATGGATAACTACTTCCGCAAATACCTGCAGCCGTACGTGGACACGTCAACCCAGACCTGGCGCTGGCAGCCGGGCGCGGCGCAAAAACTTGGGATCGCGCCGGGCGTGCTGCAAACCTTCCAGCGCGCCGCGACGATTCGTGACGCGTTTTTCCGCGCCGGCGGCACCCAGCCGATTGTGCGTTTCGAACTCAAGCCAGTCTCGATGGACCCGACCATTACCCAGTTCCTGCTTGACCTTGATGGCCAGCAATTGAGCTACGACCACGGCCCCAGCCGCCCGGTCGCGATGCAATGGCCAAACCCCGGCAGCATTGGCGTGGTGCGTATTTCGATCATGCCGCCGTCGGCCAGCGGGCGCTCGGGCGTGACGTTGGAGGGGCCGTGGGCCTGGTTCCGCCTGCTGGAGCAGTCGGACCTGACCGCTGGCAATTCGCCAGACCGCTTCAACCTGCGCCTGCGGGTCGATGGCGCGAGTATCGCGTATGAGTTGCGCGCGAACAGCGCCTTCAACCCGTTCAAGAGCCGCGTGCTCAGCGGCTTCAGCCTGCCGGAGCGGCTATGACGACGCCCGGTTTTTACGGCAAGTTGGCCAGCCGTGGGGACTTTGTCAGCCGCGCCTTGCCCCAGAGTTTTATCGGCCCGTGGGACAGTTGGCTGGCGGCGGGTTTGCTCGCCAGCCAGAACCGCCTCGGCAGCGACTGGCTCAACGTGTACCTGGTCAGCCCGTTGTGGCGTTTTGTGTTGGCGCCGGGCGTGTGCGGGCCGGATGCGGTGGCGGGCGTGGTGATGCCGAGCATTGATCGGGTCGGGCGCTATTTTCCGCTGGCAGTGGTCGCGCTGCTTGATCACGACACCAACCCTGCCTCTCTCGTTGGCGGCCCCGACACTTGGTTCGAGCAGGCCGAAGAGCTGTTGCTCAGCACCCTGGACACCGGCGCCACCTTCGAAGGTTTCAGCGAGGGCGTCGACAACCTTGGCGCTCCAGCCCGTGAACTGCGTGCGGCGGACAGCCGTTTCGCCGGGCTGCAACGGGTAGCGGCCACCCTGCCTCATAGCCGAATGACCGCCCTCGCAGAATTTGCCTGCGAAGGCGCAAGCCTGTGGTGGGGCCGAGGTTCAGAACGTATTTCCCCCGGTTTATTGCGGTGCCAGGGCCTGCCTGCCGCCGGCGATTTTGCGCAGTTTTTGCTCGGACAAGAAGGTGTGGTGTAGATGGGCTCGACGTTCAAATCCGCAAGCAAAACCCATGTGGGCATGGTCCGCCAGGTCAACGAAGACGCGTGCCTGGACCTGTTGGAAAACCGCCTGTGGGTAGTGGCCGACGGTATGGGCGGGCATGCGGCGGGCGACTACGTCAGCAGCTTGATTATCGACAGCCTGCGCAATGTGCCGATGGGCCGTTCGCTGGATGAGTACTCGGCGGCGCTGCGCAATGACCTGATTCGTATCAACGCCACCGTGCGCGAAGAAACCGCCAACCGTGGCGTGACCATGATGGGCAGCACTGTGGTGGTGTTTGCCGCGCGCGGTTTGCGTGGCGTGTGTTTGTGGGCTGGCGACAGTCGCCTGTACCGCCTGCGTGACGGCGTGCTGGACAGCATCTCCCGCGACCACAGTTACGTGCAGGACCTGCAAGACAGTGGGTTGCTCAGCGAAGCCGACGCCCGTGTGCACCCGCGCGCCAATATCGTCACCCGCGCGGTGGGCGTGGAAGCCCAGTTGGAACTGGCGGTGGTCGACCTGTTGATCGCGCCCGGCGACAGCTACCTGCTGTGCAGCGATGGCCTGAACAAGACCGTTGAAGACCATGAAATTCGCGACGTCCTCGGTCATGACGCACCGGACGAAATCGTGCGCAGCCTGGTGCACCTGGGGCTTAACCGGGGCGCGCCAGACAACATCACCGCCATTGTCGTGAAGGTTTCGCCATGAACATCGTGATTCCGGGTTATGACATCGACGGCGAAATTGGCGAAGGCGCCATGGCCAACGTGTACCTGGCGACCCAGCGCTCACTGGAGCGCAAAGTCGCGCTGAAGGTGATGGCGGCGGCGCTGGCGGCCGACCCGAGTTTTTGCGAGCGCTTCCTGCGTGAGGGCAAGACCCTGGCGCGGTTGTCGCACCCGCACACAGTGACCATCCATGACATCGGCAATGTCGGTGAGCTGTATTACATGGCGATGGAATACCTGCCAAACGGCACGCTCAAAGAGCGGATCGCCGCCGGGCTGACGCCGGAACAGGGCCTTACGTATATTCGCCAGATTGCCTCGGCGTTGGGTTACGCCCACGCCCAGGGGTTGGTGCACCGCGACGTCAAACCCGCAAACATTCTGTTCCGCGCCGACGGTACGGCCGTGTTGTCGGACTTCGGTATCGCCAAGTCCCTGGACGATCGCACCCAGTTCACCCAGGCCGGTTTCGCCGTCGGCACACCGAGCTACATGAGCCCGGAACAGGCGCGGGGCCAGGAGATTGATGGCCGTGCCGACCTGTATGCGTTGGGCGTGGTGCTGTATGAAATTTTGGTCGGCAAGCTGCCTTACAACGGCACCGATGCGCTCTCCACGGCGCTGGCGCACCTGACCGAACCTTTGCCGGAATTGCCGGTGCACCACGGCCGTTATCAGGACATCTTGCGCAAGCTGCTGGCCAAGGATCCGGCCGAGCGTTTTCCGGATGCAGCGGCGCTGCTGCGGGCATTGGACCAGCTGCCGACGGAGTCACTGGAAGCCACGCTGGTGCGGCCGCTGCCGATTCCGCTGAATTTTGATCTGGCCGGCATTACGCCCGAGTCCATCGAGATACCCACCGACACGCCACAGCCCCAAGCGGTGCGCCAACCCGTGGTGACGCCGACGCAGCAGCGTGCCGTGTCCGAGCAACGGCGTGGGCCGGTGTTGGCGTTGGCCGCTGTGGCTATCGCGGTGGCGCTGGCCATTGGCGGCGCCAGTTATTGGTGGTTGAGCGCCAGCAATGCGCCGGCCAAACCGCCTGCCGCTGTGATCCCGAAAACGCCGCCCGCGGTGCCACCGCCTGCACTGAAACCGGTGGTGGCCGACGTGGACGGTGGCCAGCGACCGTTGTTGATGGCCGGCAAAAAAACCCTGTTCCAGCGCGTCCTCAGCAAGCCCGGCGCGAAACTCTCCCATGACGCCGGCGCCGCATCAGGCGAAGGGCTGCCGGCGTTTTCGGTGCTGTACGTTTACCAGCGCAAGGACGTCGATGGCAGCCCTTGGGTACGCGTCGGCACGGCCACGGATGGGCGCAGCGACGGTTGGCTGCCTGCCTCGCAAGTCAGCGACTGGAAGCAGAGCCTGGTGCTCAAATTCACCGAGCGCTCGGGAAGGGCACCGGTGATGTTCCTGCGCCAACCCGGCGAAGTAGAGAAACTGCTGGCGGACCCCGCCACCGCCAAAAACGTGCTGGCGGCGGCGCAGAAAAACGGCGACGACAATACCCAAGTGCTCGCGCTGGAGCCGACCGCCAGTGCAGTGCCACAGAACCAGTTCTACCTGTTGCCAATCTTCGACTCCAAAGAGAGCTTCGACGAAAACGGCCAGCCGGTGCAGTTGCTCAACGTGGCCTCCATCGACCCGGGCAGCGTGGCGGCCAAGCCTGCCACGCGGGCGGCCAACACCAACGCCGACGCTTTCCGCACGGCCGTGGTGCTGGTGGTAGACACAACCGTGTCGATGCAGCCCTACATCGATCAGGTCCGCGACGTGGTGCATGAGTTGCAAACCCGTATCGCCGAACGCGGCGAACTCGACAGTGTGAGCTTCGGCCTGGTGGGTTTTCGCAACAGCATCAAGAAAACTCCGGGCCTGGAATACGTCGCCAAAACCCTGATCACCCTTGATCAGGGCCGCGACCCGCAACGCTTTCTCGACATGGCGCGCCAGGTCAAGGCGTCCACCGTGTCCAGCCATTCGTTCAACGAAGACGCGTTTGCCGGGGTGATGCAGGCGGTGGATGGCATGGATTGGTCCGGCTACGGCGGGCGCATTATCCTGCTGGTCACCGACGCCGGTGCCCTGCGCAAGAACGACCCGTTTGCCACCACCCAGATGAACGAAGCCGAAGTGCGCCAGGCCGCACTGGGCAAGCAGATCAAGATTTACGCCCTGCACCTGCGCACCGAGGCCGGCAAGAAAACCCATGCCGGTGCCGAGAGCCAGTACCGCATCCTTACGGCCGACGCCAACCCGCAGATCGGCGACCTCTATACGCCGGTGCCGGGTGGCGATGTGCATAAGTTGGGTGAGCGTGTCGACGAGATCGGCAGCGTGTTTGCCAACCTCGTCCATCAGGTGCGCAGCAACACGCCGCAGCTGGCGCCGTTGCTGAGTGCGGCGCCGAGCCTGGCCGACAAGTCCGCTGCCGTGGGCTATGCGATGCACATGGACTTCCTCGGTCGCAAGGCCGCAAGCCAGGCGCCGCAGCTGGTCAGCGCCTGGACCGCCGACCGCGACCTCACCAACCCGGCGCTGCCAGCGTTTCAGGTGTGCGTGATGCTGACCAAACTGCAGCTCAATGACTTGCAGCAGTCGCTGAAACTCATCGTCGATGCGGCGCGCAAAACCCAGACCTCACCCAAGGATTTCTTCCAGGAAATCGCCAGCGCCTCGGCCTACATGAGCCGTGACCCGCAAGCCCTGCGCAAGGGCGGCAACCTGGCCAGTGGCGGCATTCTCGGTGAATACCTGGAAGGCCTGCCGTACCGCAGCAAGTCGCTGAACATGACCCAGGATTTGTGGTTGTCATTGAGCGTGGCCGAGCAGGAAGATTTTATCGACGAGCTGGATTCGAAAATCCGCCTCTACGAAACCTTCCACAACGACGTGGCCAACTGGGTCCGTTTCGGCGATGCCGAGCCGGGCGATGCGCTGTACCGCGTTCCGCTGTCGACGCTGCCGTAATGCTGAACTTGAGGGCGGTGCACAAGAGCCGGGGCGTCGGTAGCCAGCGCTATAGCCTGGTGATTCCGGCGTTGACGCTGGCTGCGGGTGAGCAGTTGGCGATTGTCGGGCCCAGTGGCTGTGGCAAAAGTACTTTGCTGGATGTGTTGGCGCTGGTGCTGGCGCCGGATCAGGTCGGCAGTTTCGAATTTCATCAGCAGGACATCGGCGGGCTGTGGCGCGCCGACCGGCAGTCCACTTTGGCCGCGTTGCGCAGCCAACACCTGGGCTATGTGCTGCAAACCGGCGGGCTGTTGGGCTTTCTCGATGTGCGCGGCAATATCGCGTTGTCTCGACAATTATTGGGGTTGAAGGACGACGGCAGCGTGGCGCGTCTGGCTGAACAGTTGGAGATCAGCGACCAGTTGGCCAAGAAGCCGTCTGCGTTGTCGGTGGGCCAGCGCCAACGCGTCAGTTGTGCTCGCGCCCTGGCCCATGCGCCGCAATTGGTGCTGGCCGATGAGCCGACCGCGTCCCTCGACCCGCTGAACGCCGAGCGCGTGATGCAGGCACTGCTCGCCCAGGCCCGCGAACACCGCGCGGCGTGTGTGATCGCCACCCATGACGAACCCCTGGCCCGTGCCAGCGGCTTGCAGGTGCGGCGCATCAGTTGCCGTCGCGACACCGATGGCGGCGTCACGGCCACCCTCGGGGAGGCGTGCTGATGCGCATCGGTTTGGTGGCGTCTCTGGCCTGGCAGGATTACCGCAACGACGCGTGGCTGTCAGCCTGCTCGGTGCTGGCGTTGGTCGCGGTCATCGCGCCGTTACTGGTGTTATTTGGCCTGAAATTTGGACTGGTTAGCAGTTTGACCGAACGCTTGGAGACCGACCCCGCCACCCGTGAAATTATTCCGTTGGGCGGTGGTCGATTCAGCCATGCACTGGTCGATCAGCTCGGCCAGCGCAGTGATGTGGCCTTTGCCATCCCGCGCACGCGGCAGATTGCGGCGACGGCGCAGGTCGGCACGCTGACGCTGGAAATGCTGCCGACCGCGCCGGGGGATCCGCTGCTCGCTGATTTGCCGATGCCCAAAGGGCTGGACCAGATCGTGCTCAGCCACACCGCCGCTGAAAAGCTTGCGGCGCGGCCCGGCGATTGGCTGGAAACAAGTTTTGCGCGTCAGGTAGCAGGCCGCGTCGAGGCCCAGCGCACGCGGTTGCGGGTACTCGCGGTGTTGCCGCTGGCAGCCTTCGCCCGGGACGGTTTGTTTGCTGATTTAACCTTGCTGGAGGCCGCGGAAGATTACCGCGATGGCCGTGCGGTGCCGGCGTTGGGTTGGGAAGGTGAAGCTGTCGGCGCGGGCGAGCAGCGGGTGTATCCGGCGTTCCGTCTGTACGCGCGCAACCTCACCGATGTGGAGCCGCTGCGGGTGTTTTTTGCCGGGCAGAACCTGCTGGTGTCGACCCAGGCGGCCACCATCGCACAGGTGCAGTCGTTGAGCCGCAACCTGTCGATCGTGTTCTGGATCATCGCCGGGCTGGCGTTGGCGGGGGCGTTTGCGGCGATCTTTGCCGGCGCCCTGGCGGCGGTGGCGCGCAAGCGTCGGGAGTTGTCGGTGCTGCGCCTGTTGGGGTTTTCCACCGGCGGTTTGTTGATGTTTGTGGTGGTGCAGGCGCTGTACAGCGCAGGCTTTGCCGCCGTGTTGAGTGCCGGGCTGTATGGCCTGGCCGAGGCCGCGTTGAATAAGCTGTTTGTGCAGGTGCCGGGCGAGTACGCCAGCCACCTGTTGGCACGTCATTACGGCCTGGCCCTGGCTGCTGTTTTCGGCGTCAGCGCCGTCGCGGCGGCGTGTGGTGGTTGGCGGGTGGCGCGTATCCAGGCTTCTGAAGGAATCAGAGATGTATAAGTTATTGGGCGCCGCCGTGGCGCTGAGCCTGGCCTCGATGGCTTGGGCGGATGAGGCGAGCGACAAACTCGACAACCCCAAACCGTTGCCCGACGACGTGAGCCTGCCGCTGCCGTGCGAGGGCAACATGGTGTTTCGCTACGCCTACGTGCTGGCCCAAGGCACGCTGGATGACCGCGAGATCAGCCTCGGCTACCCCTTTGCCGAAGGCGAGGCGGGCTATCAGCAGTCGTTTATTTCCGGTTACCGCCGCGACTTCATCAATGGCCAGTTCACCCTCAAGGACCTGCCCAAAGACTGGAACAAGGTCATTGCGCCGTTGATGCCTAAGACCGACGCCAAAACCCCGCTCAAGCCGATGCTGTACTTCATCGGCAAGTACGAAGTCACCGCGCGTCAATACGCTCAGGTGATGTCCCAGGCGCAGTCGTTGGCCAGCGGTGAACCGGCGCCCGAGTGTGAGGCGCCCACTGGCATGGCCGCGCGTTTGCCCAAGGTGAAACTGTCGCGCTTTGAAGCCGAGCGCTTCTCGGCGGTGTACAGCGCCTGGCTGATGAAATACCACCGTGAGTTGCTGCCGGTGAGTGGTCG
Source organism: Pseudomonas sp. PWP3-1b2 (assembly GCF_049896045.1). NCBI lineage: Bacteria > Pseudomonadati > Pseudomonadota > Gammaproteobacteria > Pseudomonadales > Pseudomonadaceae > Pseudomonas > Pseudomonas sp. PWP3-1b2. The sequence goes on along the minus strand of NZ_JAFCTN010000003.1, from coordinate 113,541 downwards.
CGGTTCTTCGGCCGAAGACGGCGGCCTGGGTTTTGTACGCCTGCCGACTGAAGTGGAATGGGAGTTTGCCGCGCGCGGTGGCCAGGCGGTGAGCCGTCAGGACCTCGAAGGGCGGCTGTTTCCTCGGCGTGTTGAAGGCAGTGAAAGCGACGGCCCGCTGGGGGATTACGCGGTGTTCAACCAGGTCGCTGGCGGCACCGGTCAAGCCGCGCGGCTGATGCCGATTGGCACCAAGTTGCCCAACCCCATTGGCATGTTTGACGTGATCGGTAACGCCGCAGAAATGGTTCAGGAATCGTTCCAGCTGGTCCACGCCGGTCGCCGCCAGGGCACTTACGGCGGCTTTGTGGTCAAGGGCGGTAACTACCTGGAAGGCGAGGGCACGCTGTTTACCGGCATGCGCCGTGAGTACCCGTTGTTCGCCGCTGACGGTACCGAACAAAGCAACGAAACCACCGGTTTTCGCGTGGCGATTGGCGCGCTGTCAGCGCCACGTTCGCGCTACAAGGAACTGTTTGAGCAGTGGCAGAAAGAAGGTCGTCTGGCCTCGCTGACCGATGCCATCGACGACGCTCAAGACCCGACCAAGCGCCTGGACAGCATCATCGCCAGCAGCGTCGACCCCAAGCTGCAAGCCGAGCTGGGGCTGGTCAATGAAGAGCTCAAGCGCAACGTTTCGCTGATCGCTCAGCAGCGTGAAGAGGCGGCGGGCAACTTGATTCAGTCCGCCGCACTGGTGGCCGAGACCATCAGCAACTACAACATCCGGCTGGCCAACCTGCAGAAGAGTCGCCAGCAGGCCAAAGACAACAAGGACGAGGCCAGCGCGCAGTTGTTCGACATGGCCATCACCAATGGTCGCAGTGCGCTTGACGGCGCAGTGGCGATTTATATCGACAACCTGGCGACCGGCACGCGCTACACCGATGCGGTGATCCAGGCGCAGTTTCAAAGGATCAAGGAAGAGTTGGATCGCAAGCCAGTGCTCGGCAAGAGCCTGGTGACGCGCGCGACACTGTTCGTTCGCCATGTCGGCAACTACCGCAAACAACAGCGGGCCGACCCGGCAACGATTTTGAAGGAATTGCTCGCAGCAAGCGGTCAGCGGTCTTGACCGATGGCTGTATAGCGAGCTTGGAAGGGACTCAGGCGGCGGTGGGCCGTGCTGGGCAAGTCAAACTTAAAAGAGAACACACCTATGCTTTTTTCACGTAAGGCGGTTTCCAAGCGTCACCTGCTGCTGATCGCAGCCGGTTTCAGCACCGTATTGACCGGTTGCGCCACGTCGCCAGCCTCCAAGGTGGCGTCGAGCACCAAGGTTGAGTACTACCCGAACTGCTACGAGCCGGTGCAACACCTGCGCGCAACGGATTCGAACATGACCAAGTCGGTCGTGACCGGTGCCGCCATCGGCGCAGCCGGCGGTGCACTGCTGGGCGCCCTGACCGGCGACTCCGAAAAACGCGGCCGTAACGCGGCCATCGGTGCAGCGGGCGGCGCCCTGGCTGGCGGCGCAGCCGGTTACTACACCGAGCGTCAGAAGCAGATCACCGATGACAACCAGCGCATCGCGTCGTACTCCACCGACTTCAACAAAAGTGCGTCCGACATCGACCGCAGCACCGCGTACGCCAAAGCGTCCCAGCAGTGCTACCAGAGCGCATTCACCAAGCTGGTGAATGATCGCAAGGCCAAGACCGTCAACGACACCGAAGGCCGCAAGCGCCTGGCGGAAATCGTGTCGGGCCTGAAAGAGTCGAATGACCTGATCGTTGCGGTCAACGGCAAAGCCAGCGAAGACCTCAACAACTACACCCAGGCCTACGAGAAAGACCTGCAACAAGTAGGCGTGCAGCGTACCGACGTGGTCACCGTGGCCACCGCCGACACCACGCCTGCAGTGGCCCCGACCAAAGGCAAAAAAGCCGTGAAACCGGCGAAAAAAGCCAAGCTGCCAACAGTGCCGAAAGAAGCGGTGACTACCGAGAAGAGCATCCAGACCGTGCAGGCCAAGCAGGCTGAAAGCAAGCAGGTCGCCACTGCCGGTAAAGCGCAGATTGAAGGCACTTGCCGTGATCCAAACCTCGCCGATTGGGCGCCGGTGCCATGCCCTAACGTTTAAGTAACATGTTGCTATAAGCGTTAAACGCCAGCCGATCTCCTGCTAAAGCGCGAGATCGGTGGCGTTCCTCCGGCAAATCGTTACACTGCTGCGGCCACTCCATAATTACACCGAGGCCGTGTGCATGAAATTTCGTCTTTTGTTGTGGGTGCTGGGCCTGATGATGGGCAAAGCCAGCCGCACCAATCCCGCCTTCCAGCAACAGTTGGGTGACAAAGACCTGGCGTTCCAGTTGCAGACCCTCGACGGCAAGGTTGCCCGTCACTTCATCGTCAAAGACCAGCGCATCACCAGCCGCTCAGGTGTTCATCCTGCGCCGGCATTTGCCATCGCGTTCAAGGATGCCGCCTACGGCTTCGCCACGATGCAGGCGAAGAACAAGCAACTGGCGTTCATGACGGGAATTCAAGACAAGTCAATTCAGATCAAGGGCAACCCGGCGCTGGTGATCTGGTTTCAGGGGCTGACGAAGTATTTGAAGCCGAAGAAAAAGAAGTAGGGTTTTCAGATAGACCGCGGTGGATTCATCGCAGGCAAGCCAGCTCCCACATTTGACGGTGTTCGCAAATCAAAATGTGGGAGCTGGCTTGCCTGCGATGGCGGTCTGTCAGGTGACAAATTCAGCCCTGGGTGAACTGGGAAGCCAACTCGCGCAGCAACACTTCGGCATCCAGCACCTTACCCACCACGCTTTCCGCCTTGTCCCGGCTCAACCCCAGGCGCTCAAGCAGCGCATCCGGAATCGCTTCGTCCGGCCCGGAGCCAATCCCTCGGCTGCGCAGCAGACGCACTGCCAGGCATACCAGGTTCGGGTACTCGGCGTATTGGCCGTCATAGCTTGGGTCGTGCTGGAAACGCAGCGCAGTGGACAGTTCGTCCGGCATGTCCCAGTAGCGCATCAGCCAGGCGCCGATTTGCTCGCGGCTGATGCCCAGCAAATGCTGCTCGACATAGCTGTGGCACAGGTGCGGGTTGACCTCCAGATGACGGCAGATCAGCGAGAAGTGCGGCGGGAACACGTGAGCCAGCAGCAGGTAGCCGAAGTTGTGCAGCAAGCCGGCCAGGTACGTCAGGCCAGCTTCCGGGCGCTGCGCGCGCGGCATGGCGCGGGTCAGGCCTTCGATCACGGCGGCCGTGTAGATCGACTGGTGCCAGTACGGCGTGGACTGGTGCGGGTGGTCCTTGGGCAGGCTCAGGGTTTTACCGAGGGCCAGGCCCAGCGCCAGGTTGATCACCAGGTCAAAGCCCAGTACGCGAACAATGGCGTCTTCAACCGAGCGAATTTTGCCGGGCGAGGCGTAGTACGGCGACGCGGCCCAACTCACCACTTGGGCAGCCAGTGCCGGGTCGGTTTCCACCACGCCGGTGATGTCATCAATGGTGGCGTTGGGGTCGACACGCAGCTTGATGATCTTCTGGGCGGTGTCGGCCAGCGGCGGAATTTCGAGGGTCGCTTCCAGGCGTTGCTGGATACGGCGGGCGGTGAACGCCTGCATGGCCTGGGTGATTTCCTCGCGGTCGTCATTCGGGCGGTCGAGGTTGGGCCGGATGTTGCTCAGCGGTTCGCCGAAGTGCCCGGCGCTGGCCTTGGTGAGCATGGTCTTGAAGTCATCGCTGGCGATTTCCAGCAACAGGCCAGCTTCACCCGAATGCACCAGCAAACTCGGCTCGGCAAGCAGGCTGCCTTCATACAGGCACGGCGAGGTGGTCAAGGCGGGCAGGCCCGGCAACAGGCTCAGTTCATGCTTGCCGAGCAGGCGCTCGACGCGATCCGGGGACACCGCAGTGAGGCGGCGACCGGTAAGTTCGGCCAAGCGGTTGAGGTCGAGCAACTGGTTTTGCGGGAACAGCACCATGAGTACGCCGACGGCATCTTCCAGCAGCACCGCCTGAACCTTTCGTGCGGGATTCAGGCCAGCGTGTTCAGCGACTTCCGTGTAAGGGATAGCGAGCTTTGCGAGCAGAGCCCGAATGACCGGCGGTGCGGTCAGTGGGGCTGTGGCGAGGGCGACTTCTGACATGGCCTGATCCAAATTCGTACAGTCTTCGAAGTATAACCAGCTTGATACAACTGTAGGTTGGATAAGTGAGTGAGGCGTCACACTTGGCCGTATTGCTGCCCATGCCGTAGCCAGCGATCGAGCAATGGGCTGACGTGATCCGGCCAGCGCTCCAACAGCGCTTGCGCCGCATCGCGCACGGCGGGCAGCAGATCAGCATCGCGCATCAGGTCGGCGACCTTGAATTGCAGCAGGCCGGTTTGGCGGGTGCCGAGCATTTCGCCGGGGCCGCGCAGCTCGAGGTCTTTTTCGGCGATGACAAAACCGTCGTTGGTTTCGCGCATGATGCCCAGGCGCTGACGGCCGATCTGCGACAGCGGCGGATGATAGAGCAACACGCAGTGGCTGGCGGCGCTGCCCCGGCCAACGCGCCCGCGCAATTGGTGCAATTGCGCAAGGCCCAGGCGCTCTGGGTTTTCAATGATCATCAGGCTGGCGTTGGGCACGTCCACACCGACTTCGATCACCGTAGTGGCTACGAGCAATTGCAGGTTACCGGCTTTGAATTCGGCCATCACCGCGGCTTTTTCGGCGGGTTTCATGCGGCCGTGAATCAGGCCGACCTTCAGTTCACCCAGCGCGCTGGTGAGGTCTTCAAAGGTGGTTTCGGCGGCTTGGCAGGTCAGCTCTTCGGATTCTTCGATCAGTGTGCACACCCAGTAGGCCTGACGGCCTTCGGCGCAGGCGCCGCGTACCCGTTCGATCACTTCGACTCGCCGGGTGTCGGTGACCAGCACCGTGTTTACCGGGGTTCGACCGGGCGGCAGTTCGTCGAGGATCGAGGTGTCGAGGTCGGCGTAAGCGCTCATCGCCAGGGTGCGCGGGATGGGCGTGGCGGTCATGATCAACTGGTGTGGGTTCATCCGGCCGCCCACGCCTTTCTGGCGCAGGGCCAGGCGCTGCTGCACACCGAAACGGTGCTGCTCGTCGATGATCACCAGCGCGAGGTTTTTGAACTTCACTTCATCCTGAAACAGCGCGTGGGTGCCCACCACCATCGGTGCGCCCTCGGCGATCCGCTCCAGGGCAGCGGCGCGGACTTTGCCCTTGAGCTTGCCGGCCAGCCACGCCACTTCCAGACCCAAAGGCTCGAGCCAGCGCTTGAAGGTGATGAAGTGCTGCTCGGCGAGAATTTCGGTGGGCGCCATGAGCGCCACCTGGTAACCGGCTTCGAGTGCCTGCAAAGCGGCGAGAGCTGCGACTACGGTCTTGCCTGCGCCCACGTCGCCCTGGATCAACCGCAGCATGGGTTCGTGCTGGCTGAGGTCGTAGGCGATTTCATTGCCCACGCGGTGTTGGGCGCCGGTGGGTGCGAAACCCAGGTTGGCCAGGTATTGCGCGGGCAGGCGCGTAGCTTTCGGCATCGCCGGTGCGCGCAGGGAACGCATGCTTTCGCGCAGGCGCTGCTGAGACAGTTGGTGGGTCAGCAATTCTTCAAAAGCCAGACGGTGCTGGGCCCAGTGATGACCCAGGGCGAGTTCGTCGACATCGGCGTCGGCCGGCGGGTGATGCAGGTAGCGAATCGCATCGTCCAGCGGCGCCAGTTGATAGTCGCGTGCCAGCTCAACGGGCAGCCAGTCGGGCAGGCTTTTCGGGCCGAGCATGGTCAGCGTCTGCATGCACAGTTGGCGCAAGCGTTGCTGAGTCAGGCCTTCGGTGAGCGGGTAGATTGGCGTGAGGGTGGTGTCTACCGGCGGCGGCTCGTCGCCCGTGATGGCGCGGTATTCCGGGTGGTAGATCTCCAGGCCCGAGGCGCCGGGACGGGCTTCGCCGTAGCAGCGCACGCGGGTGCCACGCTTGAGTCCTTCTTTTTGTGCATTGCTGAAGTGGTAGAAGCGCAAGCTCAGGCCGCCGGTACCGTCCTGCAGGCGCACCACCAGGCTGCGGCGCTTGCCCATCACCACATCGGCGCCGCTGACGGTGCCTTCGACGACGGCATCCTGCCCGGGGCGCAAGTGGCCGATGGGCACGACGCGGGTGCGGTCCTGATAACGCAGGGGTAAGTGGAACAGCACGTCCTGGAGGTTTTCCAGGCCGACCTTGGCCAACTTCTCGGCCATGGCCTCACCGACACCTTTAAGTGCGGTCACCGACACCTGCGACAGCTCAGTCATACCGTTGCTTAGCTCGCCGTTGACGGTTTGGCAACCGAGCACAAGCGGACCGAGTCGGCGAGGATCTCAATGGCTTTCGGGCGCGGGAAGCTTGCGCGCCAGGCGATCGCCACGGTACGGAACGGCACCGGCGGCGTGAGTGGGCGCACTGCGATGACGCCGGGGGCGTAGTGGTGGCTGTCCACTGCCGACAGCGGCAGGATCGAAATGCCCAGGCCGGACGCGACCATGTGGCGAATGGTTTCCAGGGAGCTGGATTCCACGGTGGTGTGCTTGGCGCCGTCATTGCCCTTGGTCAAGGTTGGGCAAGCTTCCAATACCTGATCGCGGAAGCAGTGGCCTTCGCCGAGCAGCAACAGGCTCTTGTCGTTGAGCAGGCCGGCGTCGATGGTGTCTTTTTTCGTCCACGGGTGCGAGGCCGGCATCAGCACGTAGAACGGCTCGTCGTAGAGCGGCAACGTCAGCACGTCCGCTTCATTGAAGGGCAGGGCGATGATGATCGCGTCCAGCTCACCGTTGCGCAATTTGTCGCGCAGTACGTGGGTGAAGTTTTCTTCGATATACAGCGGCATCTGCGGCGCAACGCGGTGCAGTTGCGGAATCAGGTGCGGAAACAGGTACGGACCGACGGTGTAGATGGCGCCGACTTTAAGCGGTGCCGTCAGCTGGTTCTTGCCGGCCTGGGCCAGTTCGCGAATGCTTTGCGCTTGTTCCAGCACCTTCTGGGCCTGGGCAACGATGCCTTCGCCGACCGGGGTCAGGCGCACGGCGCTCTTGCTGCGCTCGAAAATCAGCACACCGAGTTCGTCTTCAAGCTTTTTCACACCCACCGACAGCGTCGGCTGGCTGACATGGCAACGCTCGGCCGCGTGGCCGAAATGCTGCTCTTGGGCGAGGGTCACGATGTAGCGTAATTCTGTAAGGGTCATAGCGAGCGTCCATGAGGTTGCGGGCCAAGCATACCGGCTGCAATCGATAGACGCACGTTATCAGACGCCTTTGGGTTTACGACACCGCTAATCGGATGTCGCACGCCCTTTCAAGCACTCAGTTCTGCGGATATTTGAACGTGAAGGTCTCGGTGAACGGGCCCCACCATTCAGGTACGCCGGTTTCCTTGTCGACGTGGTGGAAAAAGCCGTTGATTTGCGGGCTCTCATAACGCAGCACCACGGTGTAGGTGCCCGGCCCGTCCATCTTCACGTTGTTGGCGTAGTGGGCGCCGTCTTTGGCCACCATCGGTAGCAGCGTGCCGATTTCCTTGTAGTTCGGCGAGCCCTGTTTGACCAGCGAGTAACTGATGCTCAGGTAGGGTATCCACTCACCGTTGGCGAAGCCGTATTTGTTGTCGGCGGTGGCGTGCACGTCGGTCTCGAGGTGGACCGAGTCTTTGTCCATCACCATGCCTGGCGGCATGGGGGCCATTTCGATGCCGGTCAGGTAGGACGAGGCGATTTCCATGTCATGGGCCTGCACGGGCCCGCCAATCGGATACTCACGCGCTTGGCTGTACGCGGAGAACGCCAGGGTGGTGGCGAGTGCCAGTGCTGCGGCGACGGGTTTGCACAGGTGCTTCATGGGTGACGCTCCAGGGTGGGTGATCGGGGTTTGGGTGGGCGCGAATGAATCAGGCGGCTGCCGAGTACGAGGACGGCGAGGGTGAGCAGCCAGGCAAACAGCTGCACGCCCAAGGGGCGATCGGTGTAGCCGGTCATGGCTTGCAGGGCACGGCCGCCGAGGCTGGCGTCGGAGACCAGCCACGAGGTGTCCCAGAGCTGATAGCCCCAGGCCGGAATCAGGTTGATGCCCGCCAGAATGGCGGCGGCGCGACCGGCCATGCCGGCGGCGAGCACCGCGATCATCCACGTGGTGACCGAGAACAGGCGCTTGAGGCTGATCACCAGCAAACCGCGATACAGCAGCCAGGACAGCGCACCGCCGGCGGCAATGCCGAGCAGGCCGCCGATGAGCATGGTCAGGGGCTCGGTGTGGGTGGAGGCGGCGATGCCATAGAGAAACAGAACAATCTCCGAACCTTCGCGCAGCACCGCCACGGTGATGACCACCGCCAGGGCCAGCAAGGATTTGTCGCCCTTCTGCACGGCCAGGCCGGTGCTGCGCAGTTCGTTCGCCAGCTCCCGGCCATGGCTGGCCATCCACAGGTTGTGCCAGCCCAGCATGACCACGGCGACGATCAGAATGGCCGCGTTGAAAATCTCCTGGCCGAAGCCATCCAGCGCCTGCGTGATAGCGCCTGTGAACAGCGCCAGGAGGCCGGCGCCGCATACGCCTGCGAAAATCCCGCCAGCGATGAACAGCCCGCGTCTGGCCAGCCCCTGAGTGGCGGCCATGACAATGCCGATGACGATCCCGGCTTCCAGTACTTCTCGAAACACGATCAACAGGCAAGCGAGCATGGCTTACTCCTTGGCTTCAACGGCAGTGACGGTGCCTTTGGCCTGGTCCGGGTGGTAATCATCAAAAAAACTGTAGGTGCCAGGGTGCATCGGCCCGGCGAACACGGTGATGGTGTTGCCCGGTACGACGATTTTTTCGAACTTCATGTCGTAGCTTTCAAACTCGTCGACGCTGTCGTCGTTATTGGTGAGCTGGATGCGAAAGCGTTCGCCAGCCGGCACCGTGAAACTCGGGGGCGAAAAGGTATGGTTCTGGACGGTCAAGGTGACCAACTGATCGGCATGGGCTGCGCAAGACGCGCCAGCGAGCGCGAGCAGTAAGGCGGGTATGCGCAGAAAGCGGAGCATCGCGAAAACCTCTCAAATGAGAACTGTTCGCGCATGCTTGGCTTTGTATTGGAATGTTACAAGTGAAGACGCATGACATCAGTCATGCATTCAGCTGCGGTTCAGCAGCCGGCGGGCGAGGAGATAAAAGAGGGGCAATGGGCACCTGCGGGTGCCCATTGGAAGTGGCTTAGCGACGACGCTTCTCGATGTTGTAAACGAACGGTGCGACGATCTCGACGCTGCCGCCTTTCAACATGTCGGCCGGTGGCTTGGGCAGCGGCTGGGCACGACGGATCATGTCCAGGGTTGCACGGTCCAGATCGGCGTTGCCGGAGCGGCCTACCAATTCATAGGACAGCACGTTGCCTTCGGCATCGACCACAAAGCGCAAACGGTTCAAGCCTTCCTTGCCACGTTGCTGGGCGCCCGGCGGGTACTTCTTGTACTTCTGCAAATGCGCCAGCAGCGCGCCTTCCCAGGAGGCTTTGGCAGCAACCTGTTGCGGCGATGGGCCAGGCGCTGGCTGGGCGGATTTTTCCGCAGGCGTGTTGGTCGGCGGGGATTCGCTCGGCGGCTCTTCGGAAGGTTTCTCCTTGGGCGGCTCGGGCTTTTTCTCCACAGGCTTGGGCGGCGCTGGCTTGGGCTTGGGTTTGACCGGCTTGGGCACCTGGATTGTTGGTTTGGGTGCCTCGGCCAGTTTCGGCAGAGGCAGTTCTTCCACCGGTGCAGGCGGTTGCGGCGGCGTGATCACCTTGGGCGGGGCAGGCGGCGGCGGTGCAGGCATCGGTGCCAGGTCGATGACCATGGCCGCCGGTGGCAACTGCACCGGATGCGGCGCGGACCATTGAAGCGCGATGATGATCGCGACGGCATGCACGCCCAGCACGACGGCGAGGCTGGTGCCATAACGCGTCAGTTTGTGGCGCGTCGTGATCATTTCTTGGCTGCCGTCTCAAGTCCGACCAGGCCTACCTTGAGGTAGCCGGCTGCCCGCAGGGCATCCATCACGCTCATCAGGTCGCCGTAGTCCACGCCTTTGTCGGCCTGGAAGAAGATCGTCGTGTCTTTCTTGCCTTGGGTCTTGGCATCGAGCACCGGGCCCAGGGTTTCAGTTTTGACTTCTTCTTCGCCCAGGAACAGGCGTTGGTCCGCCTTGACGCTGAGGAAAATCGGCTTCTCCGGCCGCGGCGCAGGCTTGGCGCTGGACGCGGGCAGGTCGACCTTGATGTCCACGGTGGCCAACGGTGCCGCCACCATGAAGATGATCAGCAGCACCAGCATCACGTCGATAAACGGCGTGACGTTGATTTCGTGGTTCTCGACGAGCTCGTCGTCGCCTTGATTCAAATGCAGGCCCATGGCCGATTACCCCACTTTCACCATGTGCGGTTGCGAGCTGCGCTCGGTAGGCAGGTGATCGAGGTCGCGGCTGACCAGCAGCAGAACTTCTGCCGACGCGTCCGATACCTGAGCCTTGTAGCCGGCAATCGAACGGGCGAAGACGTTGTAGATCACTACCGCAGGAATCGCGGCAACCAGGCCCAGGGCTGTTGCCAGCAGGGCTTCGGCGATGCCGGGGGCAACGACGGCGAGGTTGGTGGTCTGGGTTTTGGCGATGCCGATGAAGCTGTTCATGATGCCCCACACAGTACCGAACAGGCCCACGAACGGCGCGGTGGAACCGATGGTCGCAAGTACGCCGGTGCCGCTGCTCATGTTACGGCCACAGGCTGCAACCAGACGCTCGAGGCGGAACGCTACACGCTCCTTGATGCCTTCTTTTTCCCGGGTGTTGGCCGACAGGCGCATTTCTTCGAGCGCGTCGTGTACCAATAGGTTGGCCAGCGTGCCCTGCTTGGTCGCAGTGCTGCTGGCTTCCTTGAGGGTGGTGGCTTTTTTCAGGTGGACGATCTCGGCACGCAGACGACGCTTGGCGCCCAGCAGCTCGAAGCCTTTGGAGATCCAGATGGTCCAGGTAATGATCGAGGCGATGGCCAGGCCGATCATCACGGCTTTTACCACCACGTCAGCGTTCTGGTACATGCCCCAAGGGGACAGGTCGTGGGCCATGCCCAACGTGTTGTCTTCTTCCAGCACTACACCGGTTTCGTCGGCGACGGCTGGGGTTGCAGCCTGAGCCGGAGCGGTGGCGGCCGGTGCTGCGGCAGGAGCCGCCGGGGTCGCCGCGTTTTGCTCGGCAGCGGCCGGAGCCGCTGGGGCGGTGGCGTCAGCGAAGGCAACGGTCGGTGCCAGCAGAACGCTGAACAGCATCGCGGCAATCGCACGCCAGGCGCGGGATGGGCTGTGAGGCTTGGTTGGCGAAGCGGGGTTTGTATTACGTGTCATGCTGGCCGGACCTGAGAGAAAAAATGGGTGATCGTCCTTCCAGACCCGCTGGGGTCGAGGACAAATGGGGGGTTATTATTGCAAGTAATTCTTGTTAACAGAAGTAATACAGTTACTTTATTTGTCCTTTTGCTGGCCGCTGGTCACATCCGGAGGCTAATCTGCGCCTTTAAGAATGGAGTTTTGTGATGTCTGCGCCTTCTGTTGTGATTGCCGGTTGCGGCGATGTGGGTAGTCGGCTGGCTAGCCAATTGCTGGCCTCGGAATGGGAGGTTCACGGCCTGCGCCGTGATATTTCGAAGCTTCCCGATGGGGTGATCGGCATCGCCGGCGACCTGTTCAAAAAAGACTGCCCTGACACCTGGCCGATCGGCGGGGTGGATTATCTGGTGTACTGCGCTGCGGCCACCGACCACGACGAAGCCGGCTATCGCGCGGCTTACGTGCAAGGGTTGCAGCACGTGCTGGAGTGGCTCGGCGACTACGGTCAGGAGCCGAAACACCTGTTGTTTGTTTCCAGTAGCAGTGTGTATGGGCAGCAGAATGGGGAGTGGGTCGACGAAACGTCCGACACTAAGGCGCAGGGTTATTCCGGCAACGTGATGCTTGAAGCCGAGCAAGTGGCACTCAATAGCGGTATTCCGGCGAGCATCGTGCGCTTGACCGGCATCTACGGCCCGGGCCGTGAGTGGCTGTTGACCCAAGTGCGCAAGGGCTATCGCGTAGCGACCGACCCACCTCTATATGGCAACCGGATTCACGCGGATGACGCGGCAGGCTTGCTGGCATTTTTGTTGCGGCATGTGGAGCAGGGCGGTGCGTTGGACAAGGTCTATATCGGCGTGGATGATGCGCCCGCGCCGTTGGCGGAAGTGGTGGGCTGGTTGCGTGAGTATCTGGGTGTGACCGAGTGGGCAGACGACGCCAGTGTGCGGCGGGCCGGGAGCAAGCGGTGCCGTAATGCGCGGGTGAAGGCGTTGGGCTGGAAGCCGACGTATCCGACTTACCGGGAAGGGTATGCCGCGATTCTCAAGGGCTGAGGCGCGGTCAAAAATGTGGGAGCTGGCTTGCCTGCGATAGCGGTGTGTCAGTCACATTTGAATTGGATGTGACACCGTCATCGCAGGCAAGCCAGCTCCCACATTTGGATTCAGGTGATGCTGGTTATTGCTTTTCCAGCAACCACTGACGAGGGCCGGGGGTGAACTGAGGCACTTCATCCGCCTGCGCCGTATTCACCGCCTGGAAGATTTCCAGCTTCTTGCCCTTGCGCACGAAGATCCACGGGTTGCCCTGGCCGTTCAACTGCAGCCAGATGCTGTCGTAGCCGCCGCTCATGGAGGCGCAGTCGCCTGCCAGGCACATCGAATATTGATCAACGCCAGGCAGGCCGGCAACTTTGCCGTTAGCCTGGAACTGCACAATGGCGCCGTCGCCGTTGCCGTCTTTAATCTTCCAGTCGCCGCCCAGGTAAGCCGCATACAACGCGCGCTCGAAGTTGGCACCCAATGGCGCACCTTCCGGGGCCGGGTCCTTGGCGCGGGCGAACAGCTGCTCTGGCTCGTTATCGTTGGCCACTTGCAGCAGTTGTTTGCCTTTACGCTTGAGTTCGGTGGCAGAGCTGCCGTAGAACTCGACGCTCCAGGCGCCGGATTTCTCACCGAGCAACTTGCCTTCAGCTACTTCAAAACCGTTGTAGTAGCGAGCCTGTGACGCCTTCGGGTTGACCTCCCATTCGAGGTTCGGGCCAAAGGTTTGCAGGGCTTCACGCAAAGGGCCGCCCTTGGCTGCCGCATCGATGGCGGCCTGGTTGACCCAGGTGCCGCTCACATCCAGGTCGGCGGGGTTGCTGGCGCAGCCGCCGAGGAACAGGGCAAGCGTTGATAAGGCTACAAGCGCTTTGCGCATTACGAAATCCTTCTAAAACGAAGTCGGCGCAACCTGCAAAGGCTGCGCCGGGTGTTTTACTCGATGACCAGAATCGCGTCCATCTCAACCTGCGCGCCCTTTGGCAGGGCGGCAACGCCGATAGCAGCGCGGGCTGGGTACGGTTGTTCGAAGTACTTGCCCATGATCTCGTTAACCTTGGCGAAGTGGCTCAGGTCGGTGAGGAAGATGTTCAGCTTGACGATGTCTTTGAACGAACCACCGGCAGCTTCTGCAACCGACTTGAGGTTTTCGAAGACCTGTACGGTCTGTGCTTCAAAACCTTCAACCAGTTCCATGGTTTTTGGGTCCAGCGGGATCTGGCCGGACATGTAGACGGTGTTACCCGCCTTGATCGCCTGGGAGTAAGTACCGATGGCGGCCGGGGCTTTTTCGCTGGTGATAACTGTCTTGGTCATGTGTGACTCCTTGTAAGAGGTTTATTAGGCACGCATACGGGTGATGCGGATGACCCCGGTCAAGGCGCGCAGTTTCTTGATCACGCGGGCCAGGTGCACGCGGTCGTGTACGCTGACCACCAGTTGGACCACGCTGATGCGACCATCGCGTTCGTCCATGCTGATTTTCTCGATATTGCCGTCGGCCGCGTTGACGCTGCTGGCCAGCAGGGCGATCAGGCCGCGCTGATGCTCCAGCTCCACCCGCAGCTCGACGTTGAATTCGCCGGTGACATCCTTGGCCCACGAGAGCTGGATGCATTTTTCCGGGTTGTGACGGATTTCGGTGATATTGCGGCAGTTGTCCAGGTGCACGACCATGCCTTTGCCCGCCGAGAGGTGGCCGACAATCGGGTCGCCCGGGATCGGCGTGCAGCACTTGGCATAGCTGAGCACCAGGCCTTCGGTGCCGCGAATCGCCAGCGGGCCTTCGGGGCTTGGCAATTGTTCGCCTTCGCCAAGCAGGCGGCGGGCGACGACATAGGCCATGCGGTTGCCCAGGCCGATGTCTTCCAGCAGGTCTTCAACGGTTTCCTGGCGATACTCGTGGAGCATCGCTTGCACGCGCTCGGCCGGGACCTTGTCCAGAGAGCTGTCGAAGCCGTTAAGCACCTTGTTCAGCAGGCGTTCGCCCAGGCTGATGGATTCGGAGCGGCGCTGCAGTTTCAGGGCGTGACGGATGTGCGTGCGCGCCTTGCCCGTGACCACAAAGTTAAGCCACGCCGGGTTCGGACGCGCGCCTGGTGCGCTGACGATCTCCACCGTGGAGCCGCTTTGCAGCGGTTCCGACAGCGGGGCCAGTCGACGGTTGATCCGACAGGCTATGCAGCTATTACCCACGTCGGTATGCACCGCGTAAGCAAAGTCGACCGCCGTGGAGCCTTTGGGCAGCTCCATGATCCGGCCTTTAGGCGTGAACACGTAGACCTCGTCCGGAAACAGGTCAATCTTCACGCTTTCGATGAATTCCAGGGAGTTGCCGGCACGTTGCTGCATTTCCAGCACGCCTTTGACCCACTGGCGGGCGCGGGCATGGGTGCCTTTTGGCTGTTCGTCGCCGCTGGATTTGTACAGCCAGTGTGCGGCGATGCCGTTGTTGGCCATCTCTTCCATTTCGCGGGTGCGGATCTGGATCTCGATCGGCACCCCGTGCATACCAAACAGCGTGGTATGCAGCGACTGATAGCCGTTGGCCTTGGGAATGGCGATGTAATCCTTGAAACGCCCCGGCAGGGGTTTGTACAAATTATGCACAGCGCCGAGCACGCGGTAGCAGGTGTCGACCTTGTCGACGATGATCCGGAACGCATACACGTCCATGATCTCGTTGAAGGCCCGGCGCTTGCCGCGCATCTTCTTGTAGATGCCGTAGATGTGCTTCTGCCGGCCGCTGACTTCGCCTTCAATCTCGTCGATCGCCAAGCAATGGCTCAGGGACTCTTCGATCTTGTTGACGATTTCCTTGCGGTTGCCCCGGGCGCGTTTGACCGCCTGGTAGATGCGCGCCGAACGCATCGGGTGCATGGCCTTGAAGCCGAGGTCTTCGAATTCGATACGAATGGCGTGCATGCCCAGCCGGTTGGCGATGGGTGCGTAGATTTCCAGGGTTTCCTTGGCGATGCGCCGGCGCTTTTCGCCGGACAGCACTTCCAGCGTGCGCATGTTGTGCAGCCGGTCGGCCAGCTTGACCAGAATCACCCTAATGTCACGGGCCATGGCCATGGCCATTTTCTGGAAGTTTTCTGCCTGGGCTTCGGCTTTGGTCTCGAAGTTCATCTGGGTCAGTTTGCTGACCCCATCGACCAGTTCAGCCACGGTTTCGCCAAATTGCGCGCTGAGCGCTTCCTTGGCGATGCCGGTGTCTTCGATCACGTCATGCAGCATCGCGGCCATCAGGCTTTGATGGTCCATGTGCATGTCGGCCAGAATATTTGCCACCGCAAGAGGATGCGTGACATACGCCTCACCGCTACGTCGGCGTTGGCCGTCGTGGGCTTGTTCGGCGTAGAAATACGCTCGGCGGACTAGGTTGACCTGGTCTGGGCCGAGGTAGGCCGATAAGCGATCGGCGAGGGCGTCTATGCTCGGCAAAGTGTGAACTCCTGCCGTTGGCTGTGACCCCGCGCCGTGCTACGTCGACCAGGCATAGGCTTAGACGGCCTCGTTGGACTCGTCCTCGAACGCTGCAAACAGCGGTTCGTCTTCAACGATTTCGGCGTTGGC
>NZ_JAFCTN010000003.1:85037-97445 GCF_049896045.1 Pseudomonas sp. PWP3-1b2 | reverse complement strand
TTGACGGGCACGCTTGGTAGAGAGCATGACCAGCTCAAAGCGGTTATCCACGTGTTCTAGGCAGTCTTCAACGGTTACGCGGGCCATGGTATTCCTCGGAGCGAATGCAAGATGCGCGCTGCCCGGTTGGGCGAGCGGACTGAACAGTTTAAAAAATCACCAGCGTTAAGGGAAGCGCTGATTTTTCGCAGGCCCTCGCCAAACTGCTACAAGTGCCAATTTAAAGCCCTTGCAGCGGTTTTGGGAAGTGCCAATCAGCCCAGCAGTTCGGCGAGTAATTTGCCAAAACGCTGCTGTTGACGCTTTTGCTGGAGCTGGTTGGTGCGGAAAATCGCCTTCAGATCATTCAGGGCGTGGGTGAAATCGTCATTAATGATCAGGTAGTCGTAGTCGACATAGTGGCTCATTTCGCTGACGGCTTCGCGCATGCGGCCTTCGATGATCTCGTCACTGTCCTGGCCGCGATTTTTCAGGCGCTGGTGCAAGGCTTCGAGCGACGGCGGCAGGATGAAGATCGAGCGCGCCTTGGGCATCAACTGGCGCACTTGCTCGGCGCCCTGCCAGTCGATTTCCAGGATCAGGTCGTGGCCTTCGTCCAGGGTCTGCTGCAGGTGGCTTTGCGAAGTGCCGTAGAGGTTGCCGAACACTTCGGCGCGCTCAAGGAAGTCGCCGTGTTCGATCATCTTGACGAACTCGGTGCGCTCGACGAAGTGGTAGTGCACCCCGTTCACTTCACCCGGGCGCATGGCGCGGGTGGTGTGGGAGACCGAGATGCGGATCTGCTCGTCAGCGTCGGTCAAGGCCTTGACCAGGCTGCTCTTGCCCGCGCCCGAAGGGGCGGAAATGATGTAAAGGGTGCCGGTGCTGTGGGTCATGGAGGTTGCCTTACTCAATATTCTGTACTTGTTCGCGCATCTGCTCGATCAACACTTTGAGGTTGACCGCCGCTGTGGTGCTGCGCGGGTCAAATGCCTTGGAGCCGAGTGTATTGGCTTCGCGGTTGAGTTCCTGCATCAGGAAGTCCAGGCGCCGACCGGCGGCACCGGCGGACTTGAGCACGCGGCGCACTTCAAGGATGTGGGTGCTCAGGCGGTCGAGTTCTTCGGCCACATCGCTTTTCTGCGCGAGCAGCACCATTTCCTGTTCCAGGCGCGTCGGGTCGAGGTCGGCCTTCATGTCGGTGAAGCGGTCGAGGACCTTCTGGCGCTGGGTCGCGAGCATCTGCGGCACCAGCTCGCGCAGGGTCACCACGTCTTCCTCGATTGAGGTCAGGCGCTCGCTGATCAGGCGCGCCAGTTCGGCGCCTTCACGTTCGCGGCCAGCCTTGAGCTCCTTCAAGCCCTGGTTGAACAGGGCGAGGGCTTCGGCGTTAAGGGCTTGCGGGTCGGTGGCGTCGGCCACCAGCACGCCGGGCCAGGCCAGCACTTCCAGAGGGTTCAGCGCGGCGGGTTGCTTGATCAGGCCAGCGATGGTTTCGGCGGCGGCGACCAATTGCGCGGCGCGGTCGCGGTCAACCTGCAGCGGTTTGCCGGTGGTTTCTTCGGTGAAGCGCAACGTACATTCCAGCTTGCCGCGCGAAATGCCCTGGCGCAGCGCTTCTCGCACGGCGCCTTCGAGGTCGCGGAACGATTCCGGCAGGCGCAGGTGCGGCTCCAGGTAGCGGCTGTTGACCGAGCGCAATTCCCAGCTCAGGGTGCCCTGAACGCCGGCTTTTTCGACACGGGCAAAGGCGGTCATGCTGTGCACCATGGAAGTACCTCGCGATGCAGTCCCGCAAATACGGGCTGATAGATAAATTGAAGCCGACAGGCTGCGAAGGCGCAGGATTGTAGCGCAGTGGGGCAGGCGCGCCCAAACAATGGGCGATAAGCTGAACATTCGTAACCGGATTTATTAGAAGTGCCCCGAAACGGTTCGCGGCTCTATAATGCTCGGCAGTTTTTGTCCTCAGTACAGGTATCCCCTATGAAACGTCCAAGTGGTCGCGTTGCCGATCAGCTCCGCTCGATCCGCATCACCCGCAACTACACCAAACACGCCGAGGGATCTGTACTGGTCGAGTTTGGCGATACCAAAGTCATCTGCACCGTCAGCGTCGAAAACGGCGTGCCGCGCTTTCTGAAAGGCCAGGGCCAGGGTTGGTTGACCGCCGAGTACGGCATGCTGCCGCGCGCCACCGGCGAGCGTAACCAGCGTGAAGCCAGCCGTGGCAAACAAGGCGGCCGCACCCTGGAAATCCAGCGCCTGATCGGCCGTTCCCTGCGCGCAGCGCTGGACATGTCCAAGCTGGGCGACGTGACCCTCTACGTCGACTGCGACGTGATCCAGGCTGACGGCGGCACCCGCACTGCATCCATCACCGGCGCCATGGTTGCCCTGGTTGATGCGCTCAAAGTGATCAAGAAGCGCGGCGGCCTCAAAGCTGGCGACCCGCTCAAGCAAATGATCGCCGCTGTGTCGGTGGGCATGTACCAGGGCGAGCCTGTGCTGGACCTGGACTACCTGGAAGACTCGGCCGCCGAGACCGACCTGAACGTCGTGATGACCAGCTCCGGTGGTTTCATCGAAGTGCAGGGCACTGCCGAAGGTGCACCGTTCCAGCCGGCTGACCTGAATGCCATGCTGGCCCTGGCCCAGAAAGGCATGACCGAAATCTTCGAACTGCAAACCGCCGCATTGGCTGACTGAATCGGACCGCAAGGAGAAGCGCCATGAGTGACAATCAACTGCCTGTGCCCACACCGTCCTACGAAGTGCGCCAAGGAGCAATGTTGTGCCATCTCGCGGCGTTTCTGGGGTTTGTGTTCCCCTTCGGCAGCGTCGTGGGGCCACTGATCCTGTGGCAGATGAAGAAGGAGGTGGACCCGTTCATTGATGATCAGGGCAAGGAAGCGTTGAACTTCCAGATCACCGTGGCCATCGCCTGGGTCGTTTGTATCGTGCTGGCCTTCGCGGTGATCGGGTTTTTCCTTATGACTGCCCTGGCCATCGGCAGCGTGGTACTGACGATCATCGGTTCGATCAAAGCCAACAAGGGCATCGCGTACCGCTATCCCCTGACCTGGCGACTGGTCAAATAATGAGCGCCCACAAAAAAACCGACAGCGATGTCGGTTTTTTTGTGCCTGGCAAAAGACCCTAGATGGTCAGTGTCCAGTCGTAGTCCACGATCAGCGGCGCGTGCTGCGAGAAGCGTGGCTGACGCGGCAAGCGTGCGCTGCGTACAAACCGGCGCAGGCCCGGAGTCAGCAGTTGGTAGTCGAAACGCCAGCCCAGGTTGAGCATCTCGGCCTGTTCGTTATCCGGCCACCAGCTGTACTGATCGCCTTCACGGCTGACTTCGCGCAGGGCATCGACATAACCCATGTTGCCGACAATCTCGTCCATCCAGGCCCGTTCCGGCGCCAGGAAGCCCGGGGATTGCTGGCTGTCGCGCCAGTTCTTGATATCCAGCTTTTGTTGCGCCACGTACAGCGAGCCACAGTAAATGTACTCGCGACGTTTACGCCGCTGTTTATCCAGGTAACGGGCGAAATCGTCCATTAGCTTGAACTTCTGGTTCAAGTCTTCATCGCCGTTCTGCCCCGAAGGGAGCAGCAAGGTCGCGATGCTGACCTTGTCGAAATCGGCTTGCAGGTAGCGCCCGTAGCGGTCGGCTGTCTCGAAGCCGAGGCCGCTGATGACCGCCTTGGGTTGCAACCGCGAATACAAAGCCACACCACCTTGGGTGGGTACTTCGGCATCGCAGGCATAAAGGAAGTAGCCATCCAGTTGGAAGGCTGGGTCGTCCAGTTCAAAGGCGGAGGCGCGGGTGTCCTGCAGGCAGATGACGTCGGCATTCTGTGCTTGCAGCCAACTGAGCAAACCACGCTCGACTGCAGCCTGAATACCATTGACGTTCACACTGATGATCCGCATAAATGGCCCCAAAAATCGCGTGCGTGTATGATACACGCCGTCTACCTAATTAGCTAAATCCGTGGTATCTGAGGCTTTTTTCATGCAGGCGTATCAACGCGATTTCATTCGTTTTGCCATCGATCGCGGCGTATTGCGCTTCGGTGAGTTCACCCTCAAGTCAGGGCGCACCAGCCCATACTTCTTCAATGCGGGCCTGTTCAACTCGGGTTCGGCCCTGGCTCAGCTGGGTCGTTTCTACGCAGCAGCCATTGTTGAAAGCGGTATTTCCTTCGACGTATTGTTCGGCCCAGCCTACAAGGGCATTCCTCTGGCGGCGGCGACTGCGGTGGCCCTGGCTGAACATCACGGTAAAGATTTGCCGTGGTGTTTCAACCGCAAAGAGGCTAAGGCCCATGGCGAAGGCGGCAGCCTGGTGGGCGCTCCGCTCACGGGTGATGTGCTGATCATCGACGACGTGATCACCGCCGGCACCGCCATTCGTGAAGTGATGCAGATCATCGCTTCCCAGGAAGGCGCCAAGGCCGCAGGCGTGTTGATCGCGCTGAACCGCCAGGAGCGTGGCAACGGAGAGTTGTCGGCGATCCAGGAAGTGGAACGCGATTTCGGCATTCCGGTGGTGAGTATCGTGTCGTTGAACCAGGTGCTGCAGTTCCTGGAAGACGACCCGCAGCTTAAGCAGCATTTGCCAGCAGTTCGTGCATACCGCGAGCAATTCGGCGTCTAATTAAAAGGCCCTGTGAAAACAGGGCCTTTTTCATGTGCAGTGTGCGATCCACGTCACGCCAAATTGAACATGAAAGTGGTCAGGGTCAGCAGCAAGCCGCTGACCGCGACGATGTCACTCTACGGCACTCGGGCTTAGCGTTTGGCATAGCAGTGCATGTCAGTCTTCGCTGATTTCGGTTATCGGGAGGTATCGCTCGGGTACGGATCTTCGACGGCGTCACCTTGGCCGGTGAGGATATTCCAGCCTTTCAGGAGGTGCGTGCTTGCTTCGAAGTCTGGGCAGGGTGGAAGTGAAGTCTTCGACTGATTGCTGTATTGGCGTCCGCAATCTGCGCACTCATAAGTGCCTGCCGATACATCGCTGCCGTAGGGTGTGTGGGCTTTTTGCATGGGGAAGATCTCCTGTGGATTCAAGGAAGATCCTAAGCAGATGTATGCCGCGTAGATGTCGGATGACTCGATGATTGCGGTAGGGCATTTCCGGCAGGCATAAAAAAGACCGCAGATTTCTTCGATTCCTTCGGAGGTTTCGTACGTGGGTACGTGTTGCCGAAGGAGCCGTCGAAAACTACGGTCTATTCAGGATTTCTACGTCATGGACGCTTGCGGTTACTGATCAGCGTGCCTACGCCGGTATCGGTGAAGATTTCCAGCAGGATCGCATTCGGTACACGACCATCCAGGATCAATGAGCTACCCACGCCGCCTTGCACCGCTTCCAGCGCGCAACGGATCTTCGGCAGCATGCCGCCGTAGATGGTGCCGTCGGCGATCAGTTCGTCCACTTGTTGAGTGGTCAAGCCGGTCAGCACCTTGCCTTCCTTGTCCATCAAGCCGGCGATGTTGGTCAGCAGCATCAGCTTTTCAGCTTTGAGTGCCTCGGCCACTTTACCGGCTACCAAGTCAGCATTGATGTTGTAGGACTCACCGTTGGCGCCCACGCCGATGGGCGCGATCACCGGGATGAAATCGCCTTTGACCAGCAGGTTCAGCAAGTCGGTGTTGATGCCGATTACTTCGCCCACCTGGCCGATGTCGATGATTTCAGGCTGAGTCATTTCCGGCGTCTGGCGGGTTACGGTCAGTTTTTTCGCACGGATCAGCTCCGCGTCCTTGCCGGTCAGGCCGATGGCGCTGCCGCCGTGACGGTTGATCAGGTTGACGATGTCTTTGTTGACCTGGCCGCCGAGGACCATCTCCACCACGTCCATGGTCTGCGCGTCAGTCACGCGCATGCCATCGATGAAGTGACTCTCGATCGACAAGCGTTTGAGCAGGTCGCCGATTTGCGGGCCGCCACCGTGTACCACCACCGGGTTGATCCCGACGGCTTTCATTAACACGATGTCGCGGGCAAAGCCGGTTTTCAGCTCGTCGCTTTCCATGGCATTGCCGCCGTACTTGATCACCAGCGTCTTGCCGACGTAGCGTCGAATGTAAGGCAACGCTTCGGAAAGGACCTTGGCAGTGTTGGCAGCGGCTTCGCGTTCGAGGGTCATTCAGGGCTCCGGTAAAAGATCAGAACGGTAATTGGAGATCAGGGGCAACACGTTTCAACTGGGCGTGGAACACGTCCTTGATGCGCTGCAACTCAGCCTCGGTATCCGCCTCGAAACGCAGCACCAGCACCGGTGTGGTGTTGGACGCGCGAACCAGGCCCCAGCCTTTGGCGTAATCGACTCGCACACCATCAATGGTGGTCAGGTTGGCGCCTTCGCCCCATTGCGCATCGTGCAGTGCGTCAATGATGCTGAATTTGCTCTCCTCGGTCACATGGATATTGATCTCTGGCGTAGAAATATCATTCGGGAAGGTCTGAAACAGCTCTTCGGCAGTCGATTTTTCCTTGCTGAGGATTTCCAGCAAGCGCGCGGCGCTGTAAATGCCGTCGTCAAAACCGAACCAGCGCTCCTTGAAGAACACATGGCCGCTCATTTCGCCGGCCAACAGCGCGCCGGTTTCCTTCATTTTCTTTTTGATCAACGAGTGACCGGTCTTCCACATTAGCGGGCGACCGCCGTATTCCTTGATCAGCGGCGTGAGGCGACGGGTGCACTTCACGTCGAAGATGATTTCGGCGTTGGGGTTGCGCGCCACCACGTCACGGGCGAACAACATCAGCAGGCGGTCCGGGAACACGATCTCGCCGGTTTCAGTCACCACGCCCACGCGGTCGCCATCACCGTCGAAGGCCAGACCGACGTCGGCGCCGGTTTCCTTGACCTTGGCGATCAGGTCCACCAGGTTTTCAGGTTTGCCCGGGTCCGGATGGTGGTTGGGGAAGTTGCCGTCGACCTCGCAGAACAGCGGGATCACTTCGCAGTTCAGGGCTTCGAGCAGTTGCGGGGCGATCACGCCGGCCGCGCCGTTGCCGCAATCCACCACCACTTTCAGGCGGCGCGCGAGTTTGATGTCGCCGGTGATTTGATCCGAGTAGCGCTGAAGAATGTCGACTTTGGTGATGCTGCCTTCGCCACTGGTCAGGTCGTTGGTTTTGAGGCGCGTGTGCAGGGCCTGGATCTGTTCGTTGGCCAGCGTGTCGCCAGCGATGACGATCTTGAAGCCGTTGTAGTCCGACGGGTTGTGACTGCCGGTCAACATCACCCCGGATTTGCCGGCCAGTACGTTGGCTGCGTAGTACAGCGCTGGGGTCGGCACCAGGCCGACGTCGCTGACATGGCAGCCGCTGTCGGCCAGGCCCTGAATCAGTTGCTCTACCAACTCCGGGCCGGACAAGCGGCCGTCGCGGCCTACCGAGACGTTTGGCTCACCCTGGGCCAGGCTTTGGGCACCGATGGCGCGACCAATCCAGTAGGCGGTTTCGGCGGTCAGGGTCTTGGGCACAACGCCACGAATGTCGTAGGCGCGAAAGATGCTGTCGGGGAATGTCGGGGCTACTCGGGCTGCGGTACTCATCGCGGGGGGGAACTCCATCTGAAAGGGGCAAAGCTGGCCTGAATGCGGCTGACCGGCGGGCTCAAACTGAAGGGTATGACGGCGTTTTCGGCAGAGAGTTCGTGGTGCAAAAGTGCCATCGGCGTGCTGGCTCCGCCTTGGCTGTCGCGTAATGCATTGATTCCACTGGGGAAATCTCGCTGATTAGATCCGCGCATTCTTCATCCTGAAAAGCCATGCGGTGGCATTGGGCCGGACAACAGCGTCCGGCTTGCTTCAGCTTAGTCAGTGGCTGCCGGAATGCCCAAAACCACCTGCGCCGCGTTGTGTTTCGTCGAACTCTTGCACCAATTCGAAGTACGCCTGCACCACTGGAACGAGTACCAACTGGGCGATGCGCTCGCCAATGGCGATGTTGAATGCGGTTTGGCCACGGTTCCAGCACGACACCATCAGTTCGCCCTGGTAGTCGGAGTCGATCAGGCCGACGAGGTTGCCCAGCACGATGCCGTGTTTGTGGCCCAGGCCGGAGCGCGGCAGGATCAGCGCCGCGAGGCCCGGGTCGCCGACGTAGATCGACAAGCCTGTGGGAATCAGGATGGTCTGGCCCGGCTCAAGGACGGTGTCTTGCTTGAGCATGGCGCGCAGGTCCAGGCCGGCAGAGCCAGGCGTGGCGTAGGCCGGGAGCGGGAATTCGGTGCCGATGCGGGGGTCGAGGATCTTGGCTTGCAAAGCGTGCATGGAAATTAAACCTGGTTCAGCCGTTGGGCGATAAAAGAGATCAGTTGGCGGGCAATCTTGCCCTTGCTGGTCTGGGCGAAAAGGGTGGCGTGCAGGTCGCGGTCAATCACGCTGCAGGCGTTTTCCTCGCTGTTGAAGCCGATGCTCGGGTTGGCGACATCATTGGCAACGATCAGGTCGAGGTTTTTGTCTTTCAATTTGCGTGCGGCGTAGTCCAGCAGGTGCTCGGTTTCGGCAGCAAAGCCGACGCTGAACGGGCGGTCCGGACGCGTGGCGATGGTTGCCAGAATGTCCGGGTTGCGCACCATTTGCAGGAGCAGGCCGTCGCCGCTTGTAGGGTCTTTCTTCAGTTTTTGCGGGGCGACGACTTCCGGACGGTAATCCGCAACCGCTGCCGAGGCGATAAACAGGTCGCACGGAATCGCGGCTTCACAGGCCGCCAGCATGTCCCGGGCGCTGACTACGTCGATGCGCGTGACGCGATCAGGGGTCGGCAAATGCACCGGGCCGGTGATCAGGGTCACTCGTGCGCCTGCCTCAACCGCCGCTTCCGCCAAGGCAAAGCCCATTTTTCCTGAGCTATGGTTGGTGATGTAGCGCACCGGGTCGATGTTTTCCTGGGTCGGGCCGGCAGTGATCAGCACGTGCTTGCCGGTCAGGGCCAAGTGCTGGAAGCAGTCGGCGGCGCACTGCGCCAGGTCGGTGGCTTCCAGCATGCGGCCCATGCCGACGTCGCCGCAGGCCTGGCTGCCGGACGCCGGGCCGAACACCTTGAGGCCGCGGCTTTGCAGGAGTTGGGTGTTGGCCTGGGTGGCCGGGTCGCGCCACATGGCCTGGTTCATGGCCGGGGCGATGGCGACTGTAGCATCGGTGGCCAGTACCAATGTGGTCAGCAGGTCATTGGCAATGCCCTGGGCGAGGCGGGCGATCAGGTCGGCGGTGGCCGGGGCGATCAGCACCAGGTCGGCCCATTTGGCCAGTTCGATATGGCCCATGGCAGCTTCGGCTGCCGGGTCCAGCAGGTCCAGGTGAACCGGGTGGCCGGACAAGGCCTGCATGGTCAGCGGCGTAATGAATTCACTGCCACCACGGGTCATGACCACGCGCACTTCGGCACCCTGGTCCAGGAGCCTGCGAACCAGTTCTGCGCTCTTGTAGGCGGCAATGCCGCCGCCGACGCCGAGAACGATGCGTTTCCGATACAGACGCTGCATTGGTTTGCCTTTCCAGTTCAGTGATGCCAGTTCAGTGACGCCTGCGACGCCCCCTCCCCAGGGGAAATGGCAGGCAAAAAAGAGGGCTTACGATAACACAGCGTCCGTTCAGCAACAGCGGCGCACACGGATGGAAGGGGAGTGCGATGAGTATTCGCGATTGGCCTGTGGCGGAACGTCCACGGGAGAAACTGTTGGAATGGGGCGCAGCGAGCCTGTCTGACGCCGAGCTGTTGGCGATCTTCCTGCGGACCGGGGTTGCCGGGCGCAGTGCGGTCGACCTGGCGCGTCATCTGTTGGCGCAATTTGGTGGCCTGCGCCCGTTGCTGGAGGCCAGTCAGACGCTGTTCAGCCAGCATTTGGGCCTGGGCCCGGCAAAGTTTGCGCAGTTGCAGGCGGTGCTGGAAATGTCGCGGCGGCACATGGCCGAACGGCTGCGTGCGGACTCTGTACTGGAAAGCCCGTTGGCCGTGCGTGACTACCTCAAAGCGTTGTTGCGCCATGAGCCCCACGAGATTTTCGGCTGCCTGTTTCTTGACTCAAAGCACCGTGTGCTGGGTTTCGAGGCGTTATTCGAAGGCACCATCGACACGGCGATCGTGTATCCACGACAGGTGGTCAAGCGCGCCCTGGCGTACAACGCGGCGGCATTGATCCTGTGTCACAACCACCCTTCCGGGAGCGTGGAGCCAAGTGCGGCTGATCGAAAGTTAACCAAGATGCTGCAAAAGGCCCTGGAGGTCGTAGACGTGCGCGTGCTTGATCACATCATCGTGGGCGACGGTGACCCGCTGTCGATGGCGGAATTTGGCTGGATCTAGTCCCGCCCGGTCAGGGCGGGGCAGAGTCCTAGGGCTTGACGCTGACTTTGGAGAAGTCCTGGCGGCCAAACGGGCTGACCTGGTAACCCTCGACATGTTTGCGGGTCAGGGCGAAGGCAGTGGGGTGCGCCAGCGGCAGCCACAGGGCCTGTTGCTGGATTTGCGCCTGGGCCTGTTGATACAGCTTGCTGCGCACACCTTGTTCGCTGGTGGTTTTGCCGGCGCTGATCAGCTTGTCCAGGGCCGGGTCGCAGTAACGGGCGAAGTTGGTGCCGGATTTGACCGCCGCGCAGGAGAACTGCGGGGTCAGGAAGTTATCCGGGTCACCGTTATCGCCTGCCCAGCCCATGAACAACAGGTCATGTTCGCCAGCCTTGGCGCGGCGGATCAGCTCGCCCCACTCGATCACGCGGATCTCTGCCTGAATGCCGACTTTGGCCAGGTCCGCCTGTAACAGTTGGGCGCCGAGGTTCGGGTTGGGGTTGAGCAGGCTGCCCGTGGGGCGAGTCCATATCGTGGTTTTGAAGCCGTCCTTGAGCCCGGCCCGGTCGAGCAGCGACTTGGCTTTGGCGATGTCCTGTGGATAACCCGGCAAGTCCTTGGCGAAGCTCCAGGTATTCGGCGGGTAAACACCATTGGCGGCTTCGGCGGTGCCTTCAAACACGGCCTTGAGGTAGCTGGCCTTGTCGAAGGCCAGATTGACGGCCTGGCGCACTTCCGGCTTGTCCAGCGGCGGGTGCTGGCTATTGATCGCGACGAACGCGGTCATGAAGGCGGCCGTTTTCTCGACCTTGAGGGCCGGGTCTTTTTCGGCTTCGCCTACGTCCAGAGGCTTGGGTGACAGGGCGATCTGGCACTCATCGCGGCGCAGCTTCTGCAGGCGCACATTGGCATCGGGGGTGATGGCGAAGATCAAGTTATCCACAGCCGGTTTGCCGGCGAAGTAGTCCGGGTTGGCTTTGTAGCGCACCACGGCATCTTTCTGGAAACGCACGAATACAAAGGGCCCGGTGCCGATCGGCTGGCTGTTGAGCTTTTCCGGAGTGCCGGCCTTGAGCAGTTTGTCGGCGTATTCAGCCGGGTAGATCGAGGCAAAGCCCATGCTCAGTGCGGCGAGAAACGTGGAGTCGGCGTGGTCCAGCGTGAAGCGCACGGTCAGTGGGTCAAGGGCGTCGATCTTCTTGACCAGTGTGGGCAATTGCAGGGACTGCGCGTGCGGGAAGCCGCTCTGGGCGATCTTGTGCCACGGGTTGGCCGGGTCGAGCATGCGTTCGAAGCTGAAGCGCACGTCTTCGGCAGTCAGGGTGCGGCTTGGGGTGAAATATTCGGTGCGGTGGAATTTCACGTTCGGGTGCAGCTTGAAGGTGTACGTCAGGCCGTCTGGAGAAACGTCCCAGCTGTCTGCCAGGCTTGGCACCAGTTTGCCGCTGTTGGCGTCGTAGTCCACCAGGCGGTTCATCAGCACGTCGGCCGAGGCGTTGGTGGTGGTGAGCGAGTTGTATTGCACCACATCGAACCCTTCGGGGCTGGCCTCGGTGCAGACGCTCAAATTGGTGGCAGCCATAGCCGCCGGAGCGATAAATAAAGGGGCGAGCAGTAGCGGGAGGGCAGCGAGGCGCATATTCGGTTTCCTTTGCAGATCGAAGGCCCATCTGCGAGTGCAGTCTGGAAAAGTCCTACCGTAGAGGTCTGATTGATAAATGACTAGCCCATTTTTGCCTGTGCTTTTGCCTCAAATGCTGTTTTGATGGCGCCTCAGCGCGTTTCGCCGTGCACTTCACCGTGCGCGCGGGCGCTGTAAATCATTCTGTGCGACGAGCGGTCGGCTATGACAGCGGCCCCTTGTAGCAACGGTTCAGGCGTTTGTCGCCACGATTTACGCCGGTAAAAACTCACGGGCTGTTGTTGCACTGGGGTCTTTCTGGTATAAAGCAGCGCTCTTTTCTAGGGGCCCGGTTCCTTCGCTAGTAGGTGTAGCCGGTAAGACCCTAAAGAAACGCGGCGCCTGGCGCCAAATGACTGAGAGATTAAGCGGCCAACCCATGCCGGGTTGGGCATGTGGTTTTAGAGGGCTGAGGCATGTCGAGAGT